>NZ_JAQZSD010000018.1:0-132767 GCF_028674935.1 Lysinibacillus sp. CNPSo 3705
GCTTCGTGCGGGGTCTCGTCTGTCTCGCTTTCCCGCAGGAGTCGAGCGATGCTTCTCCAAACAACGCAATGTATCACACTATTATTTTAGTCACGCTTTTCTTTATAATAAAAGAATTAATGTGCAGGTGGTGCCCCCGATGATTTCAAATCAAGAAACCCTTTATTTAAGTCCATATATGGCGATCTACGATATTGTTGTGCCAAAAGATAATATACTTCGCCAAATCAATGAACTTGTTGATTTTTCATTCATTTTAGAAGAGTTAAAAATAAAATATTGTTTAGACAATGGACGTAATGCCATTCCTCCAATTCGTATGTTTAAGTACTTATTATTAAAAGCTGTATCAGACGTCGACCTTGTAGAGCGTTCAAAGTACGATATGTTATTCAAGTATTTCTTAGATATGGCGCCAGGAGATCCAGTCATTGATTCAAGTTCGCTTACAAAATTTCGTCGGCTTCGTCTTCAAGACGTAAGCTTATTAGACATGCTCATTGGGAAAACAGTTGAGATCGCATTTGAGAAAAAAATCATCAACAGTCCAGCGATTATCGTGGATGCCACACATACAAAAAGATATTCATTCAATATAGTAATGGGATTTAAAATTTCGCATTGGTATATCTGTTTAAAGTTACCCTCTTCTTCAACTAACCTGCCCGTTAGCCATCCATGTAGCGCTGGTTTTTGCGCAACATGGATGGCTAATGGAGAGAAATAACGAAAACCGTCATTTCGATCAATCTTTTTCGAAATGACGGTTTTCTTCCTTTTTAAAATAGCATTAAATAGTGTTTAACGTATCAAAATAAAAATTTTAGATATTTGTAAAGTGTTCATTTTCCTTTTGTTCATAGTCTTCGCGACGATTTTTGATGTTTTGTAATACACTATTTAGCACATTCTGTTCAGCTAGCGTTTGATAAAGGACATTTTGTACCTCTGCTGCTTCCTTGTTTTCTTCTTGGTTACTTAGAAATTCACTGTATGTTCCCATATATTCATGATAATCAATATTAGAAAGTGTCTTAGCAGCAATTTGGTTGTGTTTAGTTAACGCAGAAGTAAACTGTTTACGCGCCTCATCTGGTTGGGCAGGTATTAGTTTGATTTTACCTTTTGTATCTGAGTCTCCTGTGAAGTCAAGGAATTGATAATCAAACGCCAATGGTTTAGCAAGAGCGATATGAGCGTGAAGAGCAACAGCATGGTCAGGAAGTTTTTCCGTTATTTCACGAAGGATATCGTTTCCTTTGTCAAGGTAACGACTGCCATCGAAGGCAAGAACGCGTCCTACTTCTTCAGAGAAATAGTCTTGAGCAAGGAATTCCTGATCGTATCCTGTAGGTGGTAAAACTCGAAGTCTTAAGTTATTTGATACGATGTTATGGCCGTTTATTTGCATAGCTACTTGAATGCTATAAAATCCTGGGTCATCAATTAACCAGCCATTTTTCCCTACAGACGCGAAAATAGTTTCGTACAGTGATTCACCAGGCATTATTACCTTGTTCTCTTTGTTCCACAAATATTGAGCATGAGGTAGTAATCGCCGTCCTTGTTTTCCATCTTTTTTAACCATTACAGTCATTCCGTATAAATCGGACAATATATGTTTATTGATGGATTGAGGTTGATTCGAAGTATTCGTTAGTTTGATTTCAATAACTGTAGGTTCTAACCATTGGAATATTGGTGATTTACGGTTAACCCTCAATTCAAGATTAAAAGAAGGGTGAATAGACATGTTTGGTTGCTCAAAACCATGATCTACAGCCCAGTCAGCATTACCCATTTGTACGAAGCGCTCAGGTGCATGTCGCATAAACAACAATTCTTGATCACTAAAACGATACTCAAAGTTTTTAAAGAACTCTTTGCCACCAGATTTACTATCATAATTGTAAGGATAATTCATAAAACTTAGAGCCTTTGGTTCTGGGATAAGAGGGCGCTCCAAAGGTTCCCAAGGATAACCTAGGTGTTTTTGCCAAGAGTGCAGCAGATTAAAAGCATGTCCCATCTCATGGCAAGCACACCAAAAACGATAGCGCTGTACAAAAGCTTCAGGAGCAGGGTCACCTTTAGGTGGATCGGCAATAAATGAATTATTAAAAATGGCAGTCCCTTGACGATGATTCGGACCTAAGCTATCAAACATAATACCGCCTAGACCATGGCCTTCTTCAGCTTCCGAATTTGCAAAGAATGTCCACATGGACCATTGGGGCTTATTATCAAAGTGCGACCAATATACTTGCATGGCATCATGCATCTCTTGAGTGTTCCACTTTTTATCAGTCCCTGCATAGTCTTTGGAAACAATATTATTACCGTCTGATATTTTTACATCAAACCCCGTGCGTTTGAAAACTTCTGAAATTGACAAAGTTTCATCCGGCAAAGATGCAGGCTTGTCTGGATGAGCGTGAGTTTGATAGGTAGTAACTGGCGTTGTATCTTCTTCAGCATCAAATTCAAATTCCACAGGGTGGAAGTAAGGAGATTGAAACTGGAAAGTGCTAGTTCTGTCTATCTCCCCTCCGATTAGAAACGCGACTTCTGCAGAATGCTGTTCAGGTAATGAACCGCGTGTTACTTGTATTTTCACATTTGTATAAGGAAATGATTGGTTGTCGTCTAAATATTTATTTCGAATATTGCCTGTCCATGTATCTGGACCATTCGCTGTTAACTTAGCAATCCAATGAATAGTAGAAGACTGGTTTGAAATAATAGTGCCACTTGCTACCATTTGTGGGTAGTATCCGTCGACATCGATCCGAAGTTCCTCACGAATTTGCTGTTCACTCCATACATATAAGCCACTAATTGGTGCGAGGGGAAATTCTCCTAAACTGGAAGGGGTAATGGCTTTTACTTTTGGTTCGTTCGTTTTGTTTTGATCCATCTGTATTACCTCCATGTTTATTATTTTTTGTTTTTCTTCCTCAATCCCAAGAGCCACAATGCTAAAAATGCAAAAGGTGTTTCAATTATTATATATGCAGCAGAAACTATAAATATGACACTATAAATAATAAAATAAATACAGTGGATAAAATGCGAGAATAATCTAATTATTTCCCAAGAAATACAAGAATGAAGAAAGAAGGTGTGGTCATGCATGTTAAAGAGTACGGAGATATACATAAGCCACTTATACTGTTGATTCATGGGGGTGGTGTTGGAGGGTGGATGTGGGATAAACAAATCCAATACTTTTGCGATTATCATTGCGTTGTACCAGAATTAATAGATAACGGGGCTAATAATAACTCTGATTTTTCAATTGAAGATAGTGCCAAAACCCTTCTATCATTAATAGAAGAAAAAGCAAAAAATAAATGTGTCATAGTAGTCGGTTTTTCATTAGGAGCTCAAATTGCTATTCAAATGGTTAGTCTAAAACCGCAATTAATAGACTTTGCCATCATCAACAGTGCTTTAGTGACACCATCCACCCTTAATAAAAAATAAATCCTTCGCCAAGCTTCAAGCTAAAACATTGTATGTAGATGAAGAATATTTTGAGCAATATTATGAAGATAGTTCAAAGATGAAAGTAGATACCCTGATAAAAATATTGCAAGAAAATATGTCTTTTGCTATCCCGCATGATTTTTCAAAAGCTCAAAGTAACATTTTAGTAACTGTCGGTGCAAAAGAGAAAGGCATCATGAAAAAATCTGCGATCCATCTTGTGAATAGTAATCCCAATTGTCAAGGTGTTGTGCTATCGAACATCGGCCACGGTGTCTCATTAGCGAATCCTGAGTTCTTTAACCGTTTTGTAGAAGAGTGGATTAAGGATGGTAAGTTACCAGAAGGGAAGGTTATCAATTAGTGCATCGATTAATTTTCTCAAATAGGCTTGTCCTATTCAAATTGAAGCAATGGGAGTGATACGAGTGTTTAGCCAAACACCGAATACACCGAATAGTCAAGTAACTATTCAGTAAAATACACATCAAACCATAACATTTTCTAAGGTTTGATCGTATAGCTTGGAGCCATTCCTTCGTATAGCACCATATTGATGGAGAATGGAATACTACAACAAATGAATAAGTGGTAAAATGTAGTAATGTGCTAATTTCAAAAATCTGACCTAAGGAGAGTAGTACAGATGGGGAAGAAGAAAAAAACCTTACCGAAAAATTTCGATGAACTAATTGAAGTAGGCGATATATCAGCATTAAAAGAGGTATTTATGCAATGCGAATTAGATGCCCGTGGCGGTTACAGTAAATCAACAGCTTTGAGCTTTTTCAATATACCGAATGAATTGGTCCGCTGGCTTGTGGAACAGGGTGCTGATATAAATGCTAGTGACAGTTACGGAAGAACGGCTCTACATAAACATGCAATAAGTTGGTGCGGTAATACTGAATTACTGCTTGAGTTGGGTGCAGATATAGAGGCCATTGATTATCAAAACGAGACACCTTTATTTGCCGCCGCAGCTTCATTCAAGCCAAATGCGGTAAACACGTTGATTGCCAAAGGGGCAAATATCAGCGCAGAAAATAAGTTGAAACAGACGCCCTTAGAAAAAGCTTTGGCAATGTGTAGAAACATAGATATCGTCAATATGGCGAAAGTTGCCGATATTTTGCTTAACGCTGGAGCAACTGAAACGCAGAAAATGAAAGACTCTATTAAGCGAATTGGCAATGACTTTGAGTTTCACAGAGAAGGCTTTAATAAAGAATATTTGAATCAAACAGATGAGGCACTTTTACGTCTATATGAGCTATTTGATGTTCCTCCAGTAGGGAAACGAAAGACTCACGATGGTACCTCTCCGATAGCAGTATCAACAAAGGGATGGCAGGCGCAACACGATGAACTTTGGAATTTATTAATTCCTTCACAAGGACATGCGAAAACCGTACAGGGTGAGGTTATCCGTATTACAGGTAAAATATCATACGAAATTTTAGATAACGGCAGTATCAACTGGGATAATCAATATCGTAACATGATTAACAGTTTAGGCCATTACTTTAGCTTGGGTACGCCATTACATCCAGATGCACTTCTAGAGGCTGAAAGATTAGCGAAAGAACTTCACAACGGCAATGGTAGTAAAGAGCCCGCGAGACTATGCGAACTAGCGGTGCATTGGGTACTCAGCAATCCTAATCCTATTACTTTGGAACAGCCCGACTATAAGCGATAACTTATGTACGACTTAATCAGCATATACAATAAACTTTTAAATGCACTATACATACTTTTTTCTAAGCACATATCAGCTAAGAAGAGGGATGAAATAAAGGGGGTTAATCAAACATGGCGGAACGCATACCATGCAAGACGGAAGACTGCAACGCAACAATTTTGCCGAGTACAGCAGTCAAAACAGGCGGCATCTGCATGCCTTGCCATCAGGAGCAAGAACGAAAAAAACAACAAGCTTATATTGAGCAGCACCGCAAAACAGTGAATCTCTTTGAAGGACTAACAGATTATGTAGATATTCTCAAGGTGATGCATGCACCAAGAAGGCAAGGTCCGCTTATCCAATACACTCCTTATCCTTTGAGCATGGAGCAGTTGTACATTTCGTTATCAGATAATGAAGCAGGCGCTATGCTGGAATATGCGATGGAATTACTCGCTATTAACAATGAAAGTGAAGCACAAGACATTTTATTATCTCTAGTATGCTATCGGAATGATAATATCTCGAATGCTTTGCCTGAGCTTATAGAGCGCGGCTTGTTTCATAACCCGATTGTTTTTAAAGATGCACCACAAGAAATTCAAGAGCAGCTTTTGGAGCGAGTGAAATGGGATGAGGATAACCGAAATCAGCTTCTCCTTGTGCTCGGATGGATGGGGAATGCCCTGGTCATAGAGCAGTTTCGGGAATGGCAAATGCAGCCGCCAAAATGGGCGGAGCAGTTGTATGTAACTCCTGAAACATACGCTCTCGATGGAGGATGGGAGCTAACCCCAGACGGAGAGAAGCGTGATCTAATTAATCATTTATGTTATCCAATTATGCAAGTAGAACAACAGAATAACGATTTAAATGAAATACATCATGCCCGTTTTCTTGAGATAAGCCATTCAACATGCCCATGGTGCAATAGGAAGTTAACAAAGTTGATGGACGTAGCTACATCTCACCCTTCCTTGCAATATCTAGACTTACAGATGGAGAATCTGCAGGTGATAACCTGTGATTTATGTGGGGGCTTTAGCACGATATACATAGAGCTGGACAATCATGGCGTGCCTGTATGGAGCCGCTATAATCAGGAACCTGCTTATCTTCCGGATATTGATGACGTAAACAGCAGTACTGAAATCCCGCTTAGTTTAGTCCTATCACATGAGCCACAATCACCGTATTATGCTGCAGTTTGGACCATGTCACAATTAAATTCGCAGATTGGCGGCCATCCAAGCTGGGTCCAGGATCCGGAGTATCCGCTTTGTCCATGTTGTGAACGAAGAATGCGGTATATAGGGCAAATCGATTATGCTGATTTCGATGGATATGCTGAAGGTATTTTTTATATGTTTGTATGTCTAAAAGACAAGATTACGGCAACAGTATATCAGCAAAGCTGAATAACGTTCATGTTGATGTAGCACCGTGTCAAAGGGCCAGATTCTTGAATTGGAAGGAAGTTAGCAAGACAGAGAATCTTTTCACTGGTACAGAAGGCAGCAACTGAACTGGATGTGCATGAAGTATTTGTTAAAATTTTAATGGAGGTGAACTATGAAGACGGAAATTATTATAACTGTAGTTATAATTATTGGAATAGTAATCTCAATAGACAAAATATACGGGAAAATTAATATGGAAAATTATTCTCCTATTTGGGAGTATTTTTCTAAAGCCCTTCTCTATGGGTTTATTGCTAGCATTACATTATTTTTTGAAAAGGAATCTCTAAGAGATGTTAATGCACTAGAATGGGCCATCATTGCAGTTTCAGCAATAGAAGGAACAGGGAACTATATTAATTATGTAAAAGAATCAAAACGGAGAAAAGAAGAAAAAAGAAAGACTTGAGGTAATCAAACTTAGCTACATTTCTATGATTTTAACCCAAAATTATCTAATGATTTGGAGTTAAAGTTTCAAGAAGAGCCAGAGCGACGGAAGGAAGAAGCGAACCGACGGAAAGAAATCCGAGCGACGGAAAGTAGAGGCGAAGTGACGGAAGGTAGAGGTGAAGTGACGGAAAGAAATCCAAGCGACGGAAAGAAGAGCCAGAGCGACGGAAAGAAGAGTCAGAGCGACGGAAGGAAGAGTCGAAGCGACGGAAAGAAATCCGAGCGACGGAAGGAAGAGTCAAAGCGACGGAAAGAAGAGTCAAAGCGGCGGAAAGAAGAGTCAAAGCGACGGAAAGAAGAGCCAGAGCGACGGAAGGAAGAGGCGAAGGGACGGAAGGAAGAGGCGAAGGGACGGAAGGAAACTAGTTGGCTCGAACAAATTAAAACCATATTTAAAACTCGATTCATTCAGTAGGGGTCGAGTTTTTTTTGCGATTATTACAAATGTTATTCAACTAACAGAGGCAGGATAAGAAGAAAGTAAATCCATGATGTGGGAAATAATGTAGTTCTCTTATGCAAACAACAACTCATAATAAAATCAAAACAATTCGGAGGTAAAAAAATAAAAAGTCCGTGATTGTACCATTATAGGTGGAGGTCCTTTTGGGTTAAGTGCTAGCTTAACTTTAGGAAGGGCTAGAATAAACATTGCATTATTTGACGATAGAACGAAAAGGAATAGAGTGACACAAGCATCACATGGACTTATTACTCGTGATGGGGTAAAACCACAATCGTTTAAAGAAATAGTGTTAAAAGAGTTGGGAATTACCCGTCCGTATCCTATTTTTACGGTAACAGTTACTGAGATTATTAAGAATATAGGTAATGAGCGATTTACTGTCAAAACATCTACTAGTCAGGAATTTGTTTCAGAAAAAATAATACTCACCACTGGTACTTGTGGACATTCATGACAAAATCCACCTACTTTAGCAGGTGGTAATTTAAAGCACTCTTATCTTAACTGATGTTAAAGTGAGAATCTTATTTTGACTTATTATGCATTATCTACCGAGTATTTTAACTTGAACGCCATAACTTAAATCACATTAATCATTGAAAATGCTTGTCATTTTCATTGCAACCTCTTCGGTAATCGCAAGAAATCGTTTGGAAATTGAGGTCATGTAACGATCCTTAAGTGTAATTATATTAAGTTTTGTTTGTAACACTGGATTTGCTAGTGGTCTAAGTACCGGTAAATCAGGAGAATTAAGTAGCTTGAAACAGCTAGGTACAAAACAAATCCCTGCGCCTTTCATTACCATCATAAGTGTTGGTAATGTTTCTGTCCCCCAGTAAATGACATTAGGCGTAAAACCACTTTTTTGACATGCCTCGATCACATCATCAGCAACACCTGATCCATAAGATGTTGTATTTAAAAGAAAGCGTTCGTTTGTCAAGTCTGCAATATCAATAGAATCTTTTTCACATAGATGATGGTTGGGTGGAAGAGCTAAAAGTAAAGGTTCTGTTAGTAATATTGAAGTATGGATGTCCTCAGCTCTCACTGAAGTTCGGACAATTCCAATATCTATTTTATGACTTCTTAGTTCTTCTAAAATATATGATGTATTACCCTCGCGAACATGTGTAACTATGTTAGGAGTTTCCTTTTGAATTTTTTTTAAGACATTTGGCAAAATAAATAGATTTGCTGAAGTAGTACAACCCAATTTCACCGTACCTCTAATTCCTTCATGAAACTCGACTAATTTCTTCTCCGTATTCTCAGATAAATCAAGTAATTCTTTTCCTTTTTCATATAAAAATAGTCCACTTGGTGTTAATTCAAGAGATCTACCTAAACGATTAAACAAAGTGACATTTAATTCTTGTTCAAATTTTCTAATTAAAATACTTAAGGGGGGTTGAGTCATTTGCAGTGCAGTAGCAGCTTTTGTAATGCTACCTTCCTCAACTACTGTAATAAAACAATGTAAACGATGAAGGTTCATTTTGATAACTCCTCCTTTTAGTATTCATAAAATATATGGAAGCCATATAAATATTATAATTTACATTATAAAAATGTAAAGATATACTATTTTCATAATTAAGAATAGTTCAAAAATTCAAGTTGGATTGTATGTCAGTTTGAAGTTAGTTGATACGAGAGTGTATCCATCCAATCGCAAATTATTAATTTATAAATGGAGGTTTTATCAATGACAACTAAAATTACTCAACAATCAAAAACTGTAGAGTTAGCTAAACTGGACAAAAAGCACTTGCTACATCCAGCTACAAATCCGAAGGCTTTAATTGACAATGGACCGCCTATTATCTTTGTTAAAGGTACAGGCGTTACAGTTACAAGTACGGATGATGTGGAATACATCGACGGGATGTCAATGCTTTGGAACGTGAACTTAGGGCATGGGAATCAAGAACTTGCAGATGCTGGTAATAGTCAATTATCTACCCTCGCGTATGCATCATCGTTTAAAGGATTCTCAAATGAACCATCCATTCTACTTGCTAAAAAATTAGCTGAGTTAGCACCGGGAGATTTAAATAGTGTATTCTACACTTCTGGTGGGTCAGAATCAAATGATACAGCAATTAAATTAGCTCGTTTCTACTGGGAGCTTAAAGGAAAATCAGAAAAAAGAAAGATTATTGCGCTAACGAATGCTTATCACGGTGTAACAATAGGAGCGCAAACAGCTACTGGTCTTGCAGCATACCACAAGTTCGCATCATCAAATATAGACGGAGTTGTTCGTGCAACAGCCCACCTATTAAACAGCGAGTTAGGTGATAAAAGTGATCCGAACTATGCAGATTCTATCCGTGGAACAATTGAAAGAGAAGGTGCGGAGACGATTGCCGGAATTATTATTGAACCTGTGCAAGGTGCGGGCGGGGTTAATATTCCACCTGAAGGTTACTTAGAAGTAGTTCGTAAAATTTGTGACGAGCATAATATCCTTTTCATAGCAGATGAAGTTATTTGTGGATTTGGTCGTACGGGGAAAATGTTTGGTGTAAACAACTGGAATGTTGTCCCTGATATGATGTCAATTGCAAAAGGAATTACGAGTGGTTATTCGCAACTTGGCGGGGTCATGATGAATGATGAAATTAGAGAAACAATTGCTAACTTCGATGCTGTTATCCCACATGGTTTCACATATAGTGGCCATCCGACTGCTTGTGCGATTGGACTGAAAAACATTGAAATACTAGAGCGTGATAATATTATTGACCACGTAAACGAAATGGAGAAAGAACTTAAAAAAGGTTTAGATTACTTAGCTGAAAAGCATAGTATTGTAACAAATTGCAGAGTAATTGGTCTGTTGGCTGCATTTGAACTTTATGAAGATCCAACAAGTGGGAAATTGTTTGATCCAACTGTTTTCCCAGCAAATGCGGTAGTTGACGCATGTTTCGATCGCCAATTAATAGTAAGAGCGCTTGGAGCATATAACCAAATTGTAGCAATTGCGCCACCGCTTATTATTAACAAGGAAGAAATTGAAAAAATGATTCAAATTATAGACGATGCGATTACTGCTTTTAAAAATACACGCAACTAAACTATTCCTATAAAGTAAGTTGAGTAGTGGTGGTTATAGTAAAAAAAGGGGAGGTTCTCTAGTGCTTTATATAAACGGTGAATGGCGAGATACAGGAAATAAATTAGATGTAACAAATCCTGCGACAGGAGAAATAATTAGCACTGTTGCTACAGGTAGTAAAACTGAAACTAAAGAAGCAATCGAAAGTGCGAAGAGAGCATTTGAATTCTGGGGTAAGACAACTGGAAATGAGCGCAGCAACTACCTGTTTCAAGTGGTTCAATTGATGAAAGAAAAAACAACAGAATTAGCTGAAACGATTACCCTTGAAAATGGTAAGCCTTTACCAGATGCTACTCGTGAAGTAGCAGGTGCGATCGGCTATCTAGAATGGTATGCAGAGGAGGCTAAGAGAATTTATGGGGAAACAATTCCTGCATCTGCAGCTGATAAACACTTAATGGTAATTCGCGAACCTGTTGGGGTATGTGCAGCTATTACACCATGGAATTTCCCGTTATCGATGATTACAAGAAAAATTGCACCTGCACTTGCTGCTGGTTGTACGATTGTTTTAAAACCGGCTGACTTAACGCCTCTTTCGGCGATAAAAGTATTCGAATGCTTTCATAAAGTTGGACTACCTGCTGGCGTTGCAAACCTGGTAATTGGCCCAGCTGAAGAAATTGGAAACGAGATGACGAGGAACCCAGACGTTCGTAAAATCACATTTACTGGCTCGACGCGTGTGGGGAAAAAACTTATCCGTGATTCGTCTGATACAGTGAAGAAAATATCAATGGAGCTTGGTGGACACGCACCGTATATTGTGTTTGAGGATGCTGATATCGACGCAGCAGTTCATGGTATCTTAGTGTCTAAGTTTATTAACTCAGGTCAAACTTGCATCAGCACCAACCGGATTTACGTAGCAGAAACTGTAGCAGATGAATTCTCAGAAAAGTTAGCTGACAAGGTATCTAAATTAGTTGTAGGAAATGGATTAAAAGATGGCGTAAATGTCGGTCCAGTAATTAATAAAGTGGCTCTTGAAAAAGTGAAAAGTCAAGTAGAAGACGCTGTGAAACACGGTGGTAAAGTAATTGCGGGTGGTAAAGTATGTACATTAAATAATGGTAGCGGTTACTTCTTTGAGCCCACAGTTATTCAATATGCAAGTGATAATATGAAGATTACAACAGAAGAAACATTTGGACCAGTTGCACCAATTTATACATTTAAGACGGAAGAAGAGGTAGTTGCAAGAGCAAACCATCCTGAATATGGTCTTGCAGCTTATTGTTATACGCGAGACATTGGTCGAGGCTTGCGAATGATGCGTGCTTTAGAGTTCGGAATTGTTGGTATTAATGATCCAGCTCCAGTGGTTGTACAAGCTCCGTTTGGTGGGATGAAGGAAAGTGGAATGGGAAAAGAAGGCGGTTGGTACGGACTAGAGGAGTACCTGGAGAAGAAGTTTGTATCGATTTATTTAAAATAATAAAAAATGTTACTAGGTAACTAAATATATCAGGCGTGTTGATTAGGGAAAAATAGGTTTAATATTGCGTGATAAATGGATTTTTTTGTTACTATTTTGCTGATATATTTCCATTTTAACTGATTGTAGCGTAGGGCTACTCGACTCCCGTAGGAAAGCGAGTAGCCCGTAGCAGAAATCAGCCTCTTCGAATGTATAAAAATGAGTAATCGACACACCTGTAAATATATTGTTGTAGACTTATCTACATTCTCCATGTCTCCCATACATTCTTTAGAAACTATGTATGGGAGACAGTCTACACAATTAATAAAGTAATAAACTTTAATTCCAATAAAATAAGAGGGTGAATTTATTATGTCTCAAGTAAATTTAAAAAATAATGGACAAGAAATAGTTGTCCGCAATATTTTAAAAGAGGATCTTGCTGAAGTTGCCGCACTTTCTATGAAGTGTTTTGGACCTGATATGGCATTAAAATATGAGCATTTTGAAAGTCAGATTGAGTTGTTTCCAGAAGGCCAAATCTGTCTAGAATATAACGGTAAAATTGTAGGAACCGCTTTAAGTCTAATTGTAAATTTTGAAGATTACGGAGAAAGTCACTCCTATTTTCAAATCTGTGATTTAGGATTTATTCGAAATCATAACCCGAATGGTAGAAACCTATACGGTATTGAAATTGGCGTACACGAAGATTTTAGAGGGTTACAATTGGGACGTCATTTGTATGATGGCCGAAAAAAAATATGTGAGAAACTTAACTTAGAAAGTATTTTAGTAGGAGGTCGTATACCTTATTACTATAAATATGCTGAGCAGATGAGTGCAGACGAGTATGTACTAGAGGTAATGAAAGGGAAAATATATGATCCTGTTTTAACATTCCAATTGAAAAACGGATATGTATTAAATAAAGTAATGCCAGGCTACTTACCTGGGGATGTTGAGTCATTAGAATATGCAACACTTTTGGAATGGAAAAATCCAGTTTACAAGCTTAAATTAGTATGAGTCTTTTGTCCGTTATGTTCGCCTATTTTAATAGGCGAACAGTGGATGCCCATTGTTAATTGCGATTATTTAACTTCTCTAGTTATGTAAGCGCTTTCAATTGATTGTTATAAGAGTTCCATTAGAAGTAAGTCTTAGGCAAAGGGAGGAGTTATAGTGGTTATCGCTGATAAAGTTATTTCGAGTGAAGCAGTATTTACAGGTTTAGAAAATGAAGCAAAGCCAGCTGCTATTGCGATTAAAGGTAACAAAATCATTGCGGTAGGTTCGATGGAGGAAATAACACCATTTATAGGTTTAGACACGAAGGAATATCATTATGGCAACCAACTCATTATGCCAGGATTTCATGATGCGCACCTTCATCTCATGTTTGGTAGTCTTTTCTCGCATGCAAGTATCAATTTATCGGATGCTCATTCGGAAGAAGAGGTTGCTAGTTTAGTAAAACAATTTTCGGAAAACGTGCATGCTGATGAGTGGATTATAGGCTATGGATGGGATCATACAAATTGGGCGGAGAAATGCTTGCCGACACGTTTTTCTTTAGACAAAGTAGTTCCTAATCGCCCAATTATTCTTTTTCACGCAGAAGGTCATTATTCATGGGTTAATAGTTTGGCACTTGAAAATGCAAGGGTTACAAATGAAACTGAAGACCCTCCTAATGGTACGATTCAAAAAGATGAAAATAATGAAATCACAGGTATTCTTCTTGAAACAGCAATGAATTTAGTTGTGGATATTGCTCTCGCATTTCCAGATAAACGGAAAGAAGAATTGTTTGAAGAGTTCTTAAAAAAATCAGCTCAATTAGGTATTACATCAGTAAATGATTTGTTTGCAAGTAGTTTTGATAAGTTAAATAGTTTCGCTATGTATAAGGCATATGATGAAGCTGGAAAACTTACGACTCGCATTCATCTTTACCCTGAGTTAAATGATGATATAGATAGAGCAATAAGCTTGCGTGAAAAGTACAATTCCGAAAAATTACAGCTTGCAGGACTTAAGCAGTTTATTGATGGCGTTGTAACTGGACATACCGCATACATGTTAGATCCTTACTTAGACAAACCTACAACACGAGGGAGTACTGCTTTTCCTGTAGAAACGATCAAAAATTGGGTGACAAAAGCGGACAAAGAAGGATTTCAAATTCGCTTCCATACAATAGGTGATGGCGCAGTTAGGCTTGCTCTAGATATATTTGAAGCAGCAAGGATGGAGAATGGTGTGAGAGATTCACGACATGCGCTAGAGCATATTGAAGTGATTCATCCGACAGATATTAAGAGATTTAAAGAATTGGGGGTTGTTCCATCTGTACAGCCTTCTCATCTAGCATTGATGCCAAAAGAAAGTCATACTTTGCGTGTCGGTAAAGAGAAAGCCCCTTATACGTATTTATGTAAAACGTTATACGACGCAGTCGAGTATATTGCTCTTGGTACAGACTATCCAATAGCAACATTAGATCCTTTTAAAGAAATTTTTCATGCGATTACGAGACTAGACTTTACTGGTGATTATGAGTGGAATAGTCAAGAGCAGCTAACACTCGCAGAAGCGTTGAAAGCATATACAAAAGGTTCAGCTTACAGCACATTCAGAGAAAAAGATTTGGGTACATTAGAAGTTGGAAAATTAGCAGATATTATTGTACTAGATAAAAACCTCTTTGAGGTAGAACATAAAGAAATTCTTCAAACGAAAGTTTTGTTAACAATTATGGATGGTGAAGTTGTTTATAGTGAATCAGTCTACTATCCTACTATTTTAGTTAATTGATCATTTTACCGGGAACATTTTTTTATTACTATTCGGGGAGTGGAAAAATGAAACATTCAGTTAATTTGTCTAGATCGCTTTCTTTAACGTCTGTTGTTGTTACTGGGTTGGCCTTTATGGCTTTAACTACAGTGTTTAGCACATACGGCATAGCCTCTCAAATATCTCATGGTATGGTCGCTGGATCGTATGTACTTGCATTAATTGTGATGATGTTTACGGCTCATAGTTATGGTCAAATGGCAAAAGCGTACCCTATTGCGGGATCTGCCTATACCTATGCGCAAAAAGCGATTAATTCTCATGTTGGTTTCTTAGTGGGATGGGCAATTTTAATGGATTATCTCTTGATCCCAATGGTTAACTTTTTACTATTTGGTATTTTCTTCTCAGCTGCAATACCTGAAGTTCCACAGTATGTTTGGATACTTACATTAGTAGTTCTTGTGACGTTTGTAAATGTTAAAGGTGTAAAGTTAAGCGCAAATGTCAACATGATTGTAATAGGCTTATCGGTATTATTTCTAATTGTCTTTTGCATCTTATCAGTTAAATCAATAGTAACTGGAACCGGGACTGGCATTTTATTTAACCTTGATCCCTTTTTTAATACCGAGGAATCATTTACGTATATAGTTGCTGGTGCTGCACTATTATGTTTCTCTTTCCTCGGTTTTGATGCAGTTTCTACTTTTTCAGAAGAAGTAAAAAATCCGGAGAAAAACATACCGCGTGCAATATCTTTAGTAACAATAATTGGTGGATTATGTTTTGTAGTCGTATCTTATTTTGCCCATAATGTTTGGCCAGATTATACGAGTTTTAAAGATGCTGATTCTGCTTCCTATGAAATTGCTTTCCTAGTAGGCGGGAATGCCTTACAAGCAGTATTCCTAGCAAAAACTGCAGTGGTTGTATTTGGTTCCGCGTCCGCTTCTCAAGCAAGTGCTGCACGTGTATTATACGCAATGGGAAGAGATGGACAATTACCTAAAAATTTTTTTGGAAAACTAAATAAAAGAACGAGAACCCCGGTAAACAACATTTTATTAATTGGTCTTTTATCATTATCTGCGATGTTTTTAAGTCTAACCTTTGTCGCGTCTTTCATTAACTTTGGCGCCTTACTTGCATTTACTGCTGTGAATTTATCCGTTGTTTTTTTATATTACGGTAAACGAAAAGAACGCTCCTTAAAGGGGACTATCTTCTATTTGATTTTTCCATTAATCGGAGCAGTACTTACAACTTGTTTGCTTTTCAATCTAGATGTTTATTCGATTACTCTTGGTAGTGTTTGGTTAGGAATTGGTGTTATTTATTTATTATTTATGACAAAAGGTCTTAAGCATAAACCACCAGTGCTCAATGCAGTTCAGATTGATTAGTCGCAGTTTAAAACATTAATGAAGCAGCTAAAAATATGTAAAGGGGATGGATGAATGACAGATAACACTACGCTTAAAAGGTCATTAGGTGTTTGGTCAATTGTTGCACTGGGATTAGGATATATGACGCCTACAGTGGTCTTTGATACGTTTGGAATTGTATCAAAATTAACAAATGGTGTAGTACCAATGGCGTATTTTGTCGCCTTGTTAGTAATGGTATTGACAGCGATTAGTTATGGAAAGATGGTACAGGTATTCCCGGCTGCTGGTTCAGCATATACATACACCCGGGAAACAATGGGGTCTCACCTAGGATTCCTCGTAGGATGGGCATCGTTATTAGATTATTTATTATTACCTTTAGTTAATGCATTAATTATTCGAATATATATGGAATCTCTGTTTCCGAATGTACCTGTTTGGATTTGGGTTTTTGCTTATGTCATTGTAGTTACTGCAATTAATGCTTATAGTATGGAATCAACATCGAGCTTAAACTTTATACTCGTTGTTTTCACGATTTGTTTAATAGGTATTTTCATAATACTTGCTTCTGTACAACTTTATCACGGTATGGGAAATGGTGCTTTATTCACGATTCATCCACTATCACATGAAAATGTGAAATTAATAGCCGTTTTAACTGGGGCAACAGTAGTAGCTTTCTCGTTTATCGGTTTCGACGCAATAACAATGTATACGGAAGAAGCAAAGGATACATCAACAGTTCCTAGAGCAATCCTTCTAACTGTTTTAATCGGTGGGGGTATTTTCTTTATCGCTTCTTATTTTACACAAGCATTATTCCCGGATGTTACTGTGTTCGAAAATGTAGATGATACATTGCCGGAAATTGGTTTATATGTAGGAGGGAAGTTATTTCAACTGCTTTTCATTGCAGGAGCATTCGCTGCCACTGTAGCTTCAGGACTTGCATCTCATGCAAGTGCATCTCGTTTGCTGTTTGTTATGGGCAGAAATGGTGTACTTCCTAAAAAAACTTTCGGATACTTACACCCTAAATTTAGAACGCCTGTTTTTACGATTGTTTTGACGGGAATCGTATCATTATTTGCAATAGGGCCAAATTTAGAATTAATTGCTTCAGTCATTAACTTTGGGGCATTAATTGCATTCACATTCGTTAACCTTTCTGTTATTGTTCATTTCTATATTCGTCAGAAAAGGAGATCAGGCAGTGAAACCTTTAAGTACTTAATTATGCCTTCTTTCGGAGCATTAGCTACTGGAGTTCTTTGGTATCATTTACACGCTGATGCATTTATAGGTGGAATCGTTTGGCTTATAATCGGAATCATTTACATGCTGTTTATAACAAGCTTCTTTAAAAAAGAACTTGGAAGCATGGACTCTATTGATGACTTGGAGTCATTAGATAAAGAGATCTTTAATGAGAATAAGATTAAAGTCTTGAATTAACTATTTAGAAGATGAGAATCTCTTAGATAATCTTCCTCTTTTTAATGACACAAGAAGTAAATAAAGGAGTGAATGCTTTGAAAGAAAAAATTCGACTGTATATAGAAGAAAATAAAGAAGAATTATTTAAAACAATTCAAGATGTCGTACGTATAAAAAGCGTTGTCGGTAATGAACAAGAGATGCAAGTATACATGAAAAAAAAATATGAAGAACTTAACTTGATTTTGCATGAGATTGAACCACAATATGAGAAGGTTTCAGCTCATGAAGCGTTTATTGATTCAGGTATTCCGTTTGAAGACCGAAAAAATATTATCGGAATACATAAAGGTGTCTCCGATGGTAAGTCATTAACGATTCATGGGCATGTAGATGTTGTTTCACCAGAACCATATTCAAACTGGACGATGGACCCATGGAGTGGAGATATTATTGGAAACAAGTTATACGGTCGAGGCTCTGCCGATATGAAAGCAGGACTTATTTCAAATTGGTTCGCATTGAAAACATTAATTGATTTAGGTTATCCAATTGCTGGAGATGTTCAGCTACATTCAGTAATAGAAGAAGAAGCTGGTGGTGGAGGCGGAGCTTTAGCATGTTTGGAGGAAGGCTTCGTAACAGATGGGTACATTTCGACAGAGCCACATAATTTGAATATGACAATAAGTCATGGGGGGATTATGTATTTCCGAGTGTACGTAAAGGGAAGAACAGCGCATGCTGGTTTAGCGCATGAAGGCATAAATGCTATTTCAAAAATGATGAAAATCCTTAGTGCACTGGATGAATTAAGCGAATGGCGTGCTAAAAATGTTAAGTTTGATTTATTTGAAAAGGGGTCTGGACAGTCCGTTCACTTAAACTTAGGGGTACTAAAAGCTGGGGACTGGGTATCTACAGTTCCAGGGGAAGCGATCCTCGAAGGAAGAATTGGTTTTATCCCAGGGGAAACTCGCGAAGAAATTAAGCAACTAGTACAAGACACGATTATGAAAGCTGTCTTAGGCGATGAATGGATGGCTAAAAATCCACCTGTTATAGAGTGGTTTGGATGGTCAACCGAGCCATGGTACCAAGACCCTGAGAACCCTTTTGTAAAATTATTTATGGAAAATGCAGAAGATGTTATGGGACATAAAGTCATCATGGTTGGAAGAGCTGGAGGAAATGATGCACGATTTACGCAGTATTACGGAAAACAAGGATTGTGCTTTGGGCCAATTGGAGAAAATATGCATGGACCAGATGAATGTGTTCATTTAGATAGCGTAGTAGAAGTAACTAATGTTTTGGCAAATTATATTATTAAGTGGAGCGAGAGTTAACTTTTGGGAATATCCATTGGTAGCTAAATGATTAGGATGTTATGGAAAAAGGAAGCAGGCTTAATGCAATTGGTATTAGATTTAAAACAAAATCTAGCATTAAAAATGACACAAGAAATGCAACAATCTTTGCAACCTTTATAAATGTCGTCTTTTGAATCGCATGACTATTTATCTTTATTCGACAGAAGACTCCAAGTGAGAATTATTTGTACACTAAAAAAACTTTTAATCGGGAAATTATGAGTATGGAAAATTATTTGATAAAACAAATCTCTCTTAACAATTAGATCGACGAAGCAATTCCTGTATCTGTAATTATTTGAAAATTAAATTAATTCATGTCCGAGATGTAAGTAAATCACATTTTAGTAGTTGGCAAGCGTATTGTTTAAAAACATTTAAAAGAGAGGATGTATTTTTATGAAAAGAAATTATTCTGTTGAAGAACTTAAAGTGTTAGACCAAAAGCATTTTCTACACCCTACTTCACCAGTAAAGACGGAAAATGGACCGGCATTTATTTTTACAGAAGGAAAAGGTGTTTATCTGTATGATATTACAGGAAAAAAAGTTATTGATGGTATGTCCTCGCTTTGGAATGTGAATATCGGACATGGAAGAACAGAACTTGGTGAAGTAGCGAAGAAACAAATGGGTAAATTAGCCTTCAGTTCTTGTTTTGCAACGTTTAGTAATGAGCCTGCTATTCTATTAGCAAAAAAGTTAGCAGAATTAGCACCTGGTGATTTAAATACTACATTTTTTACGTCCGGTGGTTCCGAATCCAATGATAGCGCCTATAAATTGGCTCGTCATTATTGGATATTAAAAGGGGAAAGTTCTCGAAAAAAAATTATCTCAAGATCGAGATCGTATCACGGGGTGGCAATCGGTGCTACAAGTGCGACGGGTTTAAAAGGATTTCGTGATTTTACAAATTCTAATGCACCGGATTTTCTATTCGTAGATCATTTCTCCATACAGGCTTTACGTGATTTGATTGAAACTGAAGGTCCAGAAACAATAGCTGCTTTCATCACCGAACCAGTACAAGGTGCAGGGGGGGTGCATGTTGCACCGGATAATTATTTCAAAGAAATTCGTGAAATTTGCAATGAGTACGGTATTTTGATGATAACTGATGAAGTTATCACAGGATTTGGTAGGACGGGTAAGTTCTTTGCGATGGAACATTTTAATGTGGTACCGGATATGATGTGCTTTGCAAAAGGTGTTACTAGTGGATATGCACAATTAGGTGGTGTAATGATCTCAGAGAAAATACACCAAGAATTTTCTGAGTTATCAGAAGGAACTATATTGCATGGATACACTTATAGTGGTCATCCAATGGCCTGTGCAGTTGGGTTGAAAAACATTGAAATTATAGAGAAAGATAATTTAGTAGCAAATGCAGAAATTCGTGGTCAAGAGCTATTAGCAGGGTTAAAAGTATTACAAGCGAAGTATCCATTTATTGTAGATGCAAGAGGTTTAGGTTTAATGGCAGGTATAGAAATTTCTTATGAAGGAAGACTCCTCGCTCCGCAAATAGTGACGGAGGCAGCAAAGTTGGGATTAATATGTCGCTCTGTTGTACTAGATGCTCAAGATATAGTTGTATTTTCGCCACCATTATCAATAAGCCAAAAGGAGTTAAGAGATTTATTGGCTATTCTAGAAAAAGCGATTCAAGAAGTAGAAAATCAGGTATTGGCAAATAAGTTGTAATACGAAAGGTGAGGTAATTATAATGAGGAAAAATTTATTTATTAATGGGGATTGGGTGGAAGCAGCAGAGTATACAGAATTATGCTCTCCGTATAGTAGCGAGGTCATTGCAGAAATACCGAAGGCAAATGTCGAGGAAGTAGAAGCAGCTTTAGTAGCTGCCGATGCAGCACGTGAAACGATGGCGAATATGCCTTTGTATAAGCGTGCGATTATTCTTGAAAAATTAGCTTCTTTATTAGAAGCACGTGCTGAAGAAGCGGCAGAGCTAATAGCACTAGAAGCAGCCAAGCCTATTTCAACCGCCAAAGCTGAAGTTCAGCGTACAATTCAAACGTATAAATTTGCTGCTGAAGAAGCAAAGCGAATACATGGAGAAACAATTCCTGTGGATGCTGCCCCCGGTGGAGACGGGCGCATTGCCTATACGGTTCGTGAACCATTAGGCATCGTGGCAGCTATTACACCTTTTAATTTCCCAATGAATCTAGTAGCTCATAAAGTAGGGCCAGCAATAGCATCAGGTAACACGGTTGTATTAAAACCTGCAAGTCAAACACCATTAACTTCCTATTTTATTGGTGAATTATTAGTAGAGGCAGGATTACCGAAGGGTGCGTTAAATATCGTTACTGGTGCAGGTTCTTTAATTGGTAACAAATTAGTCACGGATAATCGCGTGAAAAAGATTTCTTTTACAGGTAGCCCCGCTGTAGGTATTGGCATACGCAATCAAGCAGGTCTTAAGAAAGTAACGCTCGAATTGGGTTCTAATGCGGCTGTTATTATTGATGAAAATGTTAATATTGATAAATTAATTCCACGTGTTGTTTCCGGTGCATTTGCATTCCAAGGGCAGGTATGTATTTCAGTTCAACGAATCTATGTTCACGAAAAAATGTATGATTTGTTTGTAGATAAATTTGTAGCAGCTACAAAAGAGTTGAAACTTGGTGATCCCCTAGATCCTACAACGGATGTTTCAGCCTTGATTAGTCCACAAGATGTAAAACGAACATTAAGCTGGATTGAAGAAGCAAAGAGGCAAGGGGCAATTATTGCAACTGGTGGAGAATCTGAAGGGAATATCTTACAACCTACCGTACTATTAAATGTAAAACCGGAGCAGAAGGTTTCCTGTCAGGAGGTATTCGCACCAATCGTATCTATTATGAAATTTACATCAATTCAAGAGGCATTTAATCAAGTAAATGACTCCAAATATGGTTTGCAAGCTGGTATTTATACAGATAATATCCATGTTGCTTTACAGGCAACGCAAAAACTCCATGTAGGTGGTGTCATTATAAATGATATTCCTACATTCCGTTTAGATCATCTACCATATGGTGGCGTAAAGGAAAGTGGTATGGGAAGAGAAGGGCTGAAGTATGCAATTGAGGAAATGACAGAAATGAAACTTGTAGTGATAAACCAAAACTAAAAAAATAGGTAGGAGGAAATATAATGATAATTGGTGTACCTAAAGAAATAAAAAATAATGAAAATCGAGTAGGAATTACTCCAGCAGGTGTTGTGGCGTACAAAAAAAGTGGTCATGAGGTAATAATTGAATCGAGTGCTGGGCTAGGTAGTGGATTTACAGACCAAGATTATTTAGATGTAGGTGCTCAAATTACTAAATCGACTAAGGAAGCTTGGGATGTTGATATGGTGATTAAAGTGAAGGAGCCGATTCAGGAGGAGTACAAATATTTTAAAGAGAATCTAATTCTCTACACATACCTACATTTAGCGCCAGAGCCTGAATTAACGAAAGCTTTGCTTGAAAGTAAAGTTACTGGAATTGCTTATGAAACAATTCAATTAGATTCAGGTGCCTTACCATTGTTAACGCCAATGAGTGAAGTTGCAGGCCGAATGTCTGTACAAATTGGTGCACAGTTTTTAGAAAATTCCAAAGGAGGCAAAGGAGTTCTCTTAGGTGGTATTCCTGGTGTTGCACCTGGAAATGTAGTAATTATAGGTGCTGGAGTTGTCGGGACGAATGCTGCGAAAATGGCAGTAGGATTAGGTGCAAACGTAACAATTTTAGACGTTAATATTACACGCTTAGGTCAAATAGATGATATGTTCCAAGGACGTGTTCGTACACTTGCATCAAATACCTACAATATCGCTGAAGCAGTGAAAACAGCAGATTTGTTAATTGGTGCTGTGCTAATTCCAGGTTCACGTGCACCACAATTAGTTTCAAAAGAAATGATTCAAACGATGCAAAAGGGATCTGTTGTAGTGGATGTAGCGGTAGATCAAGGAGGTTCTATTGAAACAATTGATCGAATTACTACTCATAGTAATCCTACTTATGAAGTATACGGTGTTGTGCATTACGCAGTTGCGAATATGCCAGGTGCTTGCGCGCGTACCTCAACAATGGGCTTGTCAAATGTAACTGTTCCATACGGTTTGCAAATTGCTAATAAAGGCTATCGCCAAGCTGCTTTAGATAATCCTGTTTTAGCGAAGGGGATAAACGTAGTAAATGGAAAAATAGTATATAAAGCGGTAGCTGATGCACATGGATTACCATATACGGATCTACAAGTAGAATTAACAGTAGATTCAAATTCAGCGTTAGCAGTTAAATAGAATAACGAGAAATAATGTTATTTGAAATGAAAAGAAGGTGAAAGTTGGTAGAGAACGTAATCTACCAAGCTTTCACCTTCGTTGCGGATATTCCGTCGCTTTGCCTCATCCTTCCGACGTTTGGATTTCTTTCCGTCGTTTTGCCACATCCTACCGTCGCTCGGATTTCTTTCCGTCGTTTTGACTTTTTCTTCCGTCGTTTGGATTTCTTTCCGTCATTTTGCCACATCCTACCGTCGCTCAGGCTCTACTTTCCGTCGCTTTGACTTTTTCTTCCGTCGTTTGGATTTCTTTCCGTCATTTCGCCACATCCTACCGTCGCTCGGATTTATAGGGAATTACTGCACGCATTTGATACTCGTGTAATTGGGTAAATGGGTTCAAAATCATACCCGGAATCCAAAATAGTGGTCGTAAAATGCCCTGGAAATAGGTTTTCTACTTTCTTTAAAAGAGGAATCGCTGCTTTACTGACAGATGTCATGAGGCGAGAGGCGATATATTGACTCTTGGCTGTCACTACGAGATGCCCTTTAAAGTCAAACGCCGTCACTGTTCAGCGAAAGCGTAGTGCTAACGTAGCGGCAGCAACAAAGCCCAGCCGGAACGGAAATCAACCACATGTTTTGATGAAGAGCCAGGGTATATAAAAACAGTAAGATGTTAGGTATAATTATTATTTAAGAAAAGAAAAATTATTTAAATAGAAGGGAGAGAAAATGTGAATTGACAAATAATAATAAAACGGTTATCCGTTCAATGGATATTTTAAATTTATTTATCGATCATACTGAGCTGACATTTCAAGAAGTAATTGAGTTATCAGGAATCCCTAAAACCTCTGCTTTCCGCATGTTGAAATCTTTTGAGGAAATGGAGTTTTTAGAGAAGGGAAATGATGCAAAATATCGGTTAGGTATTCTCTTCCTTAAATTTGGACATCTCGTATCAATGCGCCTAGATGTGCGAAAAATTGCAGAACCAATTATGAATGAGTTACATAATGATGTAAAAGAAGCGATTAATTTAATCGTTCGTGATGGTGACGATGCTGTTTATATCGAGAAAATAGATACGAAGCAAAAAGTTCGACTCTACACAGCAATTGGTAGAAAAAGTCCTCTTTATGCAGGAGCATGTCCTCGTGCTGTATTATCCTTTTTACCGGATGCAGACATAAAGGAATATCTCGAATCGGTAGAACTTAAATCATTTGCAATGGGGACGATTACGGAAAAGGAAAGGCTTTTTGAAACGATTGTGCAGGCTAGAGAACTTGGTTATACAATTAGCCATTCAGAATTAGAAAATCATACATCTGCTGTTGCAGCACCGATTTACGATCATAAAGGAGAAGTCGTTGCAGCAATGAGTATTGCGGGACTAGAAACGAATTATCGAGGGGAAAACGTTGAAATCTTCGTCGATAAACTTAAGAAGGCTACCGCAGAGATTTCTAAACAATTGGGGTATGAGCCGCAATAAAAAATGGGTAGTCTCAAAAGTCATTTGAGATTACCCATTTTGCGTTGGAGTTGATAATTTATGGATGACATTTTTTAAAATATATGCACTGTATTTTAGTTGATTGTAGTGGAGACTGGGCGACTCCTTGGGGATCAGCGTCACAGATGAGACCCTGGAGCGAGCAACGCGAGTGAAGCGGCTCATCGGACGCCCCCAGGAAAGCGCCCAGTCGGAACGGAAATCAACCACACGGTTTGGTGAAAAGCCTAATTTTTAGGGAATATTTTTATCTAAATAGGCTATAACCTTTTTAAATGGAGCCCAAATGCTAATTCATTTCGTTTTCTTTCTTGATGTATTAATGCTAATTGAGCTTCTTCAAGAGAGACCTCTTTAAAGTAGATTCGACTATTTGCTTGCATTTGTGCTAATGATGGTAAATCGGCAGAAATCACTTGAGCTATTTTAGCATATCCACCAGTAGTTTGACGATCTGCCATTAAAATAATAGGTTGCCCACTAGAGGGCACTTGAATCGTTCCAAATGTAACCCCCTCGGATAATAATTCAAATGGCTCTTTTAATTGAATAGCCTCTCCTTGTAATCGGTAGCCCATTCGATCTGCGTGGGTTGTGATGGTGTAAGGCGTTGAAAGGAATTTTTTTAAACTTTCCTCATCGAAATGTTCATATTCAGAGCCCCTTATGAAGCGGATTGTTTGCGTTTTTTTAAATGTAACAAATGGTGTGTAATCAGCTGACCAAGAAAGGAACGTTGGTTCTTTTTTTAATTGGTTAAAAAGATCTTCTCCTAATTCTGATCGTCTTTCTAATTCAATGACATCATTCTTCAGCAATTTTCTTCCGTGAAATCCTCCAATCCCAGCACGTATGTAGGTGCTTTTACTGCGCATCACTTTGGGCACTTGCATTCCGCCACTAAACGATACGTAGGCTCGGCAACCACTAATCGCAGCATTAAATTTTAAAACAGAGCCTTTTTGAATGAAAAGTGGTCGCCACATTGGTGCTTCTTTGCCGTCTATCGTCGGTTGTAAATTGCCACCTGTAATAGCGATCAGTTCATCCGTTTCAAATAAAAGGGTTGTTCCATATAGTGTCACCTCAAGAGCGCCTTCTCCTTCTGCATTTCCAACAAGTAAATTCGCAATTCGTAAGGAAATTGAATCCATTGCTCCTCCGACGATAACACCAAACTTTTGTAGCCCATATCTTCCTAGGTCTTGAATGGTTGCTAGTATACCTGGCTGTAATACTTTTATGCCCATGTTTTCATCTCCCCACCGTTTTTATATTCTTCCAACGAAATTGGGACAAACTGAATTCGATCACCCGGTTGTAATAAGGTTGGAGGAGACTGTTCAGGTAGAAACAAACGAGCGGGTGTTCGTCCGATGATTTGCCATCCTCCTGGAGTTTCTAATGGGTAAATACCTGTTTGATTTCCTGCAATTCCAACAGATCCCGGAGTAATCGATAACCTTGGAGTTTCTTTACGAGGTGTTGCAATTTGTTTGTCCATTCCTCCCATAAACGGAAAACCTGGAGCAAAGCCTATCATGTAAACAAGATATTCTACAGAAGAGTGAATTTTAATAACTTCATTAGGTGTTAAACCATGATAAGAGGCTACAAAGTCTAAATCTGGACCCATTTCACCACCATATACTACAGGGATTTTTACGACACGTTCCTTTGTTGTTTCATTTATGTGAGATTGATTCATTAAAGAAAGAATTGTTGCTTTCACCTTTTCGTAGGGCATTTCGCCTTCTTTTCCTATAGTGGAAAAGTATACTTCAACCGGATTGTAATAAACCGTCACATTATTATAGGCAGGCACAACCTCGATGAATCCTTCAAATGGATTTCTCTCTAATAAATTCAATATAGTTTTAACTTTATTGTGAATCGCTTCACTGATTCCTTCACCTACATGAATGACTAGTGCAGAATCACTCAAAGGTCTTATTTGTACATTCTCTTTTAAATTCAGCATAAAAATCATCTCCTGAAGTTTCGTAATTCGGTATGTAAGTTTTAAATAACGGATTATTAATAGTATATTTAAACAATAAACGAAAACAAGTTTAATTTAAATGAAAATTTTAAAAAAAATATTCTTTCTCAAAATTTGAAATTTGCACTTTTCAGTAATAATAAAATATGTTAAGATTTTTTTAAATTTCAAAACTTAAGTTCCGAATATCGGTACAAAAAATGTAAACGTATTCAGTGTAACTATTTTAGTGGGAAGAAAATGGGGGAAGAAGATGTTTCGAGTTGATTTAAACTGTGATTTAGGGGAAAGTTTTGGTCGTTATCGACTTGGGGAGCAAGAAGAAATCTTAAAATATGTAACCTCGGCTAATATTGCTTGTGGATTCCATGCTGGAGATCCAACTGTTATGCGAGAGACAGTTAAGCTAGCCATTGCTAATGGTGTGAAGATCGGGGCACATCCAGGCTTACCGGATTTAAATGGCTTTGGACGACGTGAGATGAACATCACACCACAAGAAGCCTATGATATGGTTGTTTATCAAGTGGGAGCATTGCAAGGTTTTCTAACGACTTACAATGCAACGATGCAGCATGTAAAGCCGCATGGAGCACTTTATAATATGGCTGCTAAAAATCCGGCGATAGCTGAGGCAATCGCACAAGCGATTTATGATATTTCACCTTCACTTGTGTTATTCGGTCTCTCAGGTAGTGAATTAACAAAAGCTGGAGAAAAAGTAGGGCTTCAAACAGCCCATGAAGTGTTTGCAGATCGTACCTATCAAAAGGATGGTTCTTTAACATCTCGTAAGCAATCTGATGCATTGATTACCGATAAGGACCAAGCTGTGAATCAGGTTGTGAGAATGGTGAAAGAGGGAATTGTGCTGTCACAACAGCAAATCGAAATACCATTAAAGGCAAATACAATTTGTATTCATGGGGACGGGGAACATGCTGTAGAGTTTGCAAAATATATTCATTCAAGATTATCAGAACATCAAATATCAGTACGTGCAATCAAGGAGGGGGAGTCTAATGGGAGCAAAAATAACGGAAGTTAGTGAAGTAGTAATCGAACAAGAGAAAAAAGGTAAATTTGTTAAGAAAACAGCAAGTAAAAGTGTGTTAATAGGAGCTGCCTTTTTAATGGCTACCTCATCAATCGGACCAGGTTTTTTAACACAAACGACAGTATTTACACAGCAATTAGCGGCTAGCTTTGGATTTGTCATTTTAATTTCATTAATTTTAGACATTGTTGCACAGGTAAACGTTTGGCGAATCATTGCTGTTTCGGGCTTGCGAGGGCAAGAAATTGCCAATAAGGTGTTACCTGGATTAGGTGTGCTCCTTGCAATTATGATTGTTATAGGTGGTTTAGCCTTCAATATTGGGAACGTTGCTGGAGCTGGATTAGGGTTAAATGCAATGCTTGGGGTGGATCCAATTATGGGTGCCATTGTAAGTGCATTTTTTGCTATTTTTATATTTATCTATAAAGAAGCAGGAAAGGCAATGGACAAGGTTGCGCAAATTGCTGGTGGTGTCATGATTCTACTCATGCTATTCGTTGCTTTTAAAACGTCACCACCTGTAGGAGAAGCGGTTGTGAACACCGTTTGGCCTAAAGAAATCAGCTGGTTTGCGATTGTAACTTTGGTCGGTGGATCAGTAGGAGGTTATATTACTTTTGCTGGTGGTCATCGACTTTTGGACGCTGGCATCAAAGGACAAGAATCATTGCCAGAAGTAACAAAAAGCTCTGTGACAGGGATTTTGATTACTGGCGTCATGCGTGTTGCTTTATTTTTAGCGGTTCTTGGTGTTGTTTCAAAAGGTTTAGTGATTGATCCTGCGAATCCGCCTGCATCTGTTTTCGAACTAGCTGCTGGTAATATTGGTTATCGTATGTTTGGGATGATTATGTGGGCTGCAGCGATTACTTCTGTTGTAGGTGCAGCTTATACATCCGTTTCATTTATTCGTTCATTCCACCCTAGCATTGAGAAATATCATAATTGGGTGATTATCGCATTTATCGTCATTTCAACAACAACTTTTACTTTGGTTGGAAAGCCTGTTAATGTGTTAATTTTGGTAGGTGCATTAAATGCATTAGTTTTACCATTAGCACTTGGCATTATATTAGTTGCTGCACACAAAAAAGAAATTGTTGGTACATATAAGCATCCACGTTGGTTAACTGTCACTGGAGCAATAGTAGTTGTGCTTATGGGATATCTCAGCATTAATACATTAATTGAAGAAATTCCTAAAATTTTTAGTTAATCTAACAACTATCCATCCATGAGCATCTTTTTCATGGATGGTTATTTTATAAGGAGTGAATGGATGATGATAACATATAGTGCTTTAGAGCCAAATGAAATCCGTAAACTTATTCGCAATCAAGAAATTTTTGGACCAACTTCAGGCATGTCGATTGGGTTTACACAAGCAAATTTAGTGATTTTGAAGAAGGAGCATGCGTTTGACTTTCTATTATTTTGTCAGCGGAATCCAAAGCCATGCCCATTATTAGATGTGACAGAACCTGGATCATTTATACCTTCAAAAATTGCTAAAAATGCAGATATTCGCAAGGACATTCCGAAATATCGTATTTATCGGGATGGTATTTTAACGGAAGAAGTTTTAGATATTACAGATTATTGGGAAGAGGATATGGTAGGTTTTTTAATCGGGTGTAGCTTTACATTTGAAACACCTCTTCTTGAAGCAGGTATTCCAATAAGACATATTCAAGAAAATTGTAATGTGCCAATGTATAAAACAAATATCGCGTGTGAAAAAGCAGGTGTATTTGAAGGACCAACTGTTGTCAGTATGCGTCCTATGACACCTGAAGATGCGATTCGTGCAATCCAAATTACTTCGCGTTTTCCAAATGTACACGGTGCACCAATTCATATTGGTAGTCCAGAACAAATAGGTATTACGGATATTTCAAAACCAGATTTCGGTGATGCTGTGTCCATTAAGCCAGGGGAAATACCAGTATTTTGGGCTTGTGGCGTAACCCCTCAGGCAGTAGCAATGGAAAGTAAACCTTCTATTATCATTACCCATGCACCGGGTCATATGCTAATCACTGATATTAAGGAAACAAGCTTGAGCATACTTTAAGGTATAATTGAAAACATTTATAGCGTGATGAGGTTAGGACAATATCAATTTCAGAAATCTAAAAAGCTGGTGAGATTTTACGAAGAGTAAAATTTCACCAGCTTTGATTTGTTAAGTGGATGACTAAAATAACAATGAAGTGGATGGTTCATTACAATTGAAATAATATTAATATATACTTTTTTATTAGGAATTATATTGCTAAAAGAAGAAAGTGCAAGTTTGAACTAATGAGGTGTATATAGTTGGATTGGAAACCTGATAGAAAAGCGAAAAAAGCGATCTATAAACAACTCGCACAATATATTGAAAAGGGCATTGCAGATGGTACATTTCCACCTGATAAACCATTGCCATCAGAGAGATATTTAGCGAGCGCTCTAAATTTAAATAGAAGTACTGTCGTTCATGCTTATGACGAATTAGAATCGATGGGGCTAATTGAAAGGACTAGAGGAAGCGGTACTACCATTAGTAAAGATATATGGGGTATAACAAAAAAGCGGATTCCTAGCTGGAATAGATATATTGAGGCGGGTTCTTTTTTACCTAGTCAACCTGTCACGCAAAAAATAAGAAAAGAAGCAGTTGAACATCAATTAATAAATTTAGCTTCCGGTGAATTGTCAGAAGAACTTTTCCCCAAAAAATTTTTAAACGAAATAACGTCAACACGTTCTTTTATTGGAAGCCTTGGATATGATCATCCACAGGGCAATGAAATTCTAAGAACTACCATTGCAAAACACGTAAAAGAAAGTCGGGGAATCGAAACGGATCCTTCTTCAATACTGATAACATCAGGAGCGCAACAAGCATTACATTTAATTGTACAATGTTTGTTAAAGCCTGGAGATGCAATAGCAATAGAAGATCCTTCGTACAATTATAATTTGCCAATTTTTAGATCAGTAGGTATACAAATACATTATCTACCTGTCGATAATAACGGAATAAACCCAGAAGATTTGCAGTCATTATATAAAAAACATCGAATAAAAATGATTTTTTTAAATCCATATTTTCAAAATCCAACGGGCTCTTTATTGAATAAAAAGAAAAAAGAAGCGATTTTAGACATATCCTCAAAGCTTGGAATTCCAGTAGTAGAAGATGATCCCTATAGTTTAACAGCTTTTTCAGGAGATAAAATCGCTACCCTTAAATCAATGGATAGGAATGGCAATGTATTATATATTAGTTCTTTGTCTAAAATTGTTGCCTCTGGATTAAGAATAGGGTGGATTATTGGCCCAACATCGGTCATTGAAAGATTATCCGATGCGAAACAACAAATCGACTTCGGTCATTCTAGCTATACACAATGGGTAGCGAATGATTTTTTAGAATCAGACAATTTTCATATTCATATAAAAAAGTTGATTAAGGAGTTAGAAAAAAGAAGGGATAGAATTATAAAAAGCCTTGATACTTATTTAAAAGATCTAGTGGAATATTCTATTCCTCAAGGTGGTATTCATATATGGTGCAAAATACTTAAAAATTATAATGAAACCCAATTGCTTGAAGAATCTATTAAAAGAGGCGTCATTTATGTTCCTGGTTCTACAATGGGATCCAAAGATGGTTTTGTTCGTTTTACTTTCGCGAAGGAAGATGAAGATTCAATAGATGAAGGAATCAAAAGGTTTGCAGAAGCACTTAATAGTATATAGTTAAATGGATGGTCAAAAAAGCATCGAAGTGGATGGTTATAAAAAATATAAATCCCTTATCATGAAGAGGTGGATGATAAAACATCGATATAGCCTATTATTTTACATGAAACAAATAATATAGTAATTGCTATTAATTTTTTTGAAAGAGTTGGTATACTATGACATCAGGTTTGATTATTACACTAGTGATTGGATCTATTCTTAAATTGTTAATGAGCCCTCCTAGTATAGCTGTGGGATGGGGGGTCAGTAAATTTGAACTTCATAAAAAACTTGATTCAAAAGATGTGACGGTAACATTTAATGGAAAGAATTTAGAAGAGGAAGAAAAAAATAAATTTACAGACTATTTTAATAAAGCTTCTTTTTTGAAAAAACATTATATATTTCCAGGTAATGAAAAATTATTTTTACAACCAGAGTCTAATGTCACTCCATTTATTATGAACGTAAAAAGAGGCAAAAAAGATGTTAATTTCTTTGTTTTTAGTTACGACAATCACGTTGATGTAGTTAAGAAGCACAAGGAGAAGGTTGTTTCATATAGCATTAGTTCTGAACATCTTCAAAATTTCGTAGCTTTAACTACAAATGCAAAACATTAAAATATGGTTTTCGAAAATTAGGGATGCGGTCATTGACGTAGAATCCCTTTTTAATACCCTGAAGCATTACGTCGAAATTATTTTCCAATTCAATTGAATGGAGGATTTTTTTTTGACAAAAAAGTCGGGATTATAGTGCTACTCACTCAGCACTTAATACTTGATGAAAAACTTCCTTTAATCTTCTTTAAACTAGGGCTTTACTTCGATGTCAAGGGCTGTAGATCCAATGCGAATTTAAGCTCCATTTCAGCAGGTGTCTAAACACTCGCTGAAATAGAAGAAACAAGGCTAACAACTTAACACCGTGCTGTTGTTGTTGTTATTGCTGCCGCTTCGCTTTCGCACAGACAAACCATGTTGCTGCCGCTTCGTTGGCACTACGCTTTCGCACAAACAAACCATGCTGCTGCCGCTTCGCTTTCGCCCCAAAAGACATTTGTTGGCCAAAAGCCCCAGTGGGAATAGAAGTAAAAATAGAAGTAAACTACTAATTTTTGGGATAATTCTTGATTTATTATTCATCTCCCTAAAAGTTGGTAGTATAATTGTAGAAGCATGCATTCATAAAGGGGAGAAATTGATGACAGCTCAACAACAAGCAGCTATGCAATCCATGATCGATTGGCTAGCAGATGAACATGAACTTGGGCAAGAACCTAAGAAAATAGAAATTGCAGCAGAATTTGATTTATATGATATGCACTACTATATATTCAAGTATAAAAAAACAATACTCGGCAAATGGCTCCTTGGCGTATGTGGAGGCTATGAGGACCCTTCTGACACTGAGCATTGCGGTCATATATTCAGCGAGATGCAACCTTATGACCCTGCGACTGCAGAGCAAGAAGCTATAAAGATGGTAGAATTAATCCGCGAATACTGGATGCAGCGGGCTGCAGCATATGAAGCTACCCAATCCATGGAGGACGAGACGGACACGCAAGAGAATGGATCGGGTATTTTTAATGGGTTCGTTCTGCTTAACTCTGCAGAATGTGATATGGATCAGATAAAGGCCAACCTTTTGAATGATTGGAACATCACCTGCTCGTCAGTAGAGGATGAGGAAAACGCCGAAGAAACAGAGGATGGAACCTTGGTCTTTGAAGTGGACGACTGCATGTTAGCGGTTAGTTTTGTTGAAGCTCCCGTACCAGATGGTGAGGCGGAGTATTATGCCCAAGGCAATTATATGTGGAAGGAAGCCGTGGAGGTTACGCAAACCCATGTAGCTCAAATCATCCTGGCTGCATTTACTCGCTCCGGCTCCCCGCTGGACAGTGGCAGGCTATACACTAAGTTGGCGACCAGTTGTTTAAAGCTTCCTAACGCAATAGGGATCTATACATCTGGCACCGTATTCCAACCTGAACTTTTCCAGGATATGGCTGAAATCATGAAAAATGACGATATATTTCCTTTACTGAATCTTGTCTATTTCGGCCTCGTCGGAACGGAAACTGGGGTAGATGGATATACTTATGGGCTTACGTCCTTTGGCAAGGATGAAATTGAAATCATAGACAGTCAAGCATCCCTAGCCGAACTACGTGATTTTTTGATTACGATTTCCGGGTATATTGTAGAAGAGAATGTCACTTTAAGGGATGGAGAAACGATCGGCTTCTCAGCAGAGCAAAAGCTGCCGATTTCCCGTTCCGAGGGAGTTTATGTCGATGGGGATACTCTCAAAATCAAATACTAGTCGCATATCTAAAAGACACCGTAGTAGGTGTCTTTTTTGCTGCAAAATCAAATTAACTAATCGCGATATTTTCTAGTGTCATGAATGATATACTTACTCGTGGCCATTTTGCACGGTCTCCGAACTTGCTCTTTAGCATACAGAACCTTCAAACTCATTTAAAATAATGGGGATATAATTCTTTATGCTGCCATATCCAGTTTTTCATCTCAAAAACCATTTCTTCATAGCTAGGTACAGTAAATGAAAAATCATTTCGAGTGTTGACAAGGGTTTTATTTATGTTTACGAGCTCATATGGTCGTATGATGACTTTATTTTCCTTGAAATGTTTATTGAATAATTGCAGAAGGTCAAACTTTGAAATACTGCTATTGTTGACGAGGTGATAGAGGCCTGTTGTCCCTTCAATTGCTGCACGTTCAATTGCTTTTGCTAATGTTAGGGTGGTAACTCCCGTCCATATTGCACTAGTATAGCCATTAATAGTATCATGCTGCTTCATAAACCAATTGAAGAGACCAATACCATCTTCCTTCAAATCCGGACCAATGATAGAGTTGCGAAACGTTAGGTGTTGAGTGCTTTTAATTTCTCCTAAGCCCTTCGTACGATCATAAAAAGTTTCTCCGTCGAGAAGGCTTTTTTCATGATAGGGAGCTGTTTTTCCTGAGAACACACAATCCGTACTCAAATGAATAAGCTTGGTTTTCCTGCTTTTTAATAAAGATACAATGGCATGAGGCAAATAACTATTGAGATATACACTTTTCTCGCGGTCCGTTTCACAGGCATCATTTAAAACGCCGATACAATTGACTACAACATCGTAGTCGTCTTCTAGTAATAGTGACCTTAAAAAATTTGCATCAGAAATATCTCCCGTAATATTATTTCCATATGAAAAGGCTGTTCGTGAATAGGTAGTTACATCATGCCCTTTTGAGCATAAATAGAGTGAAATCGTGTGGCCAGCCATTCCTGTAGCTCCAAGAACTAAAAATTTCAAGGTTTTCCTCCCATCCAATTATGTAATTCTTCTTGAACAAGAGGGAGCTTTAATAATTTTTCTTTTATTTCAGCGACGGACAGTATTTTCGTATTAGTAGAGTTATATTCATCGGTTAGCGTAATTTTAGGAGAACCCTCATCAAGATATTTCCCATAATTTAAATCTCGATTATCTGCAGGGATTCTATAAAAATTCCCCATATCGAGTGCCTTTGCGGCTTCTTCCTTCGTTAATAACACTTCGTAAATCTTTTCACCATGCCGTGTTCCGATTATTTGTATCTTATTTTGTGCCTGAAATATTTCTAGTAAAGCCTGTGCTAAATCCTCAATATACGCAGCTGGTGATTTTTGTACCATAATGTCCCCGTTATCTGCGTGTGAAAAGGCGTATAAAACTAGTTCTACCGCTTCATCAAGACTCATCATAAAGCGTGTCATTTTTGGATCTGTAATAGTTAAAGGATTGCCAGCTTTAATTTGTTCGATAAATAAAGGAATAACAGAGCCGCGTGAAGCCATGACATTGCCATACCGTGTACCGCAAATCAATGTTTGATCTGGGTGGACCATTCTTGACTTAGCAATAAACGTTTTTTCCATCATAGCCTTTGATATGCCCATTGCATTTACTGGATAAGCAGCCTTATCAGTAGATAGGCAAATAATTTTTTTAACACCGGTTTGAATAGCAGCTGTTAAAACATTGTCGGTGCCAATGATGTTCGTTTTAACTGCTTCCAGTGGGAAAAATTCACAAGAGGGGACTTGCTTTAGAGCTGCAGCATGAAAAATAAAATCGACGTCATACATCGCATTGTAAATGCTTTGGATGTCACGTACATCGCCGATAAAAAATTTGATTTTTGGATGTTGATAGAGTTTACGCATATCATCTTGCTTTTTTTCATCTCTTGAAAAGATGCGTATTTCTTTAATGTCGGTATTCAAAAATCTCCTTAATACCGCATTACCAAAAGAGCCTGTGCCTCCGGTTATGAGAAGAACTTTATCTTTAAACATTTTATTGTTTCACACCCTTACATGTTTGGAGTACTAATTTATTTTAATCCTCTTCGATGTAAATCATATTCAGAATTTTCTCTCGGGAAGTTATACCAATATGCCAATTCATTTGTATATTTGCTGGTCGGATTTTTATCCATTAAGGCACAATTAAAATCCCAATCCCCGGCAATATCTTTTCTTATGGTAAAGGTTGCATCACCTATAAAACTTCTTCGAATAATTTTAAATTGTCCAGGTAAAGTATATCGATTAGATTCATCTTTTATAAATGTGTAGCCAGCCTTTGTTAACATGTTGTAGTAGTAAATATCAAACTGACCATCTACTTGGGCTAAGACGTTTCCAATAGCGGGTAAATAGTGATCATCACTATCAATGATAGCTATATAATCACCTGTAGCTTCGGCGATACAACGATTATAGGCTACACTAGCACCCAAATTAGTTGGATGGTTAATGATTTTCAAGGCAGGGCAGTTTTTTTGATAGTCCTTTAATAGGGCCACAGTATTGTCGGTGGAGCCATCATCGCAAACGATAATTTCATAGGCGTATTCTTTCGGGATACTTTCCAACATTGTTAATATCCACTCTTCACTATTATAGGCAGGTGATAAAAAGCTGATTTTCATGGATAACCCTCGATTCTTTTATTGTTAGTAAAAAATGTTCGATAGGCGTAAGCAGAAGGTTTAATGCTGTTAGCTTTGATTGACATAAAGGATTCTTTATTACAATATGCGTTGCAAGAGCTGTTCTATAGGCAATTGATTTAGATTCGTTGTTATTTAAAAGAGAGAAAGCACATTGAAAATAAGGTGATTTTACTAGTGTATTCACGGTGCTTATACTATTCTTTTCACGTTATTAAATGAGACATCATAATTTAATAACAGCATTGCATTTTAACTTCCTTCAGCAATTATTTTTTGTAGAGAAAGAGAAGGGTCAGTTACAGTATTGTTCTACTTCTAAAGGTGAGTGAGATAAAAGTGAATGAACCTGACCTGCTGAAAGAAGTAAAGCCTCCGGCGGGTGTAACGAAATCGGCTTTGTGCAAGCATAAAGCGATTCTGGACGCTTTTTTTATCTGTAGCGACAGCTACAATTATGCCGAGGCATAGTTGATAAGGGGGGATGATATGTCAAAAAAGATAGCCTTCATATGTAGCGTGGAATCGTATAAGCTTTCTGACGCACATATTTTCAAAGATTTGTGCCTTGTTCCGATTTTGTTAGGTGAATATTTAGGCTATGATGTTAGTATTTTGACGACGGAAATGAATGAGGCATTATTGAAACAAAATTTTCCTGCTGTTACTTTTCAACATATTCCGTTTGAGGATGACTATGTTGCTAATATGAATACCTATTTAATAGAGCATGCAAAGGACATCGATATTGCATTTGTAATAGGACCGTATCCATCGTATTTGTCGATATTAAAAACCTATAAAAAATTTAATCCGAACGGAAAAATTTATATGAAACTAGATGTTAATCGTTTTTGGTTAAACCGATTAAAAACCTATCCTTATTTTTCAGAGTTACTCCAGCTTTGTGATGTACTTTCCTCTGAATGTGAATCCATTCAAAACGCTATTCATGAATTTTTAAATTTAGATATTAAACGTATTCCTAATGGTTTTTATGAGCTATTTCAAACAGAGCCGGTTTCATATAAAGAGAAAGAAAATAGAATACTAACGGTTGGCCGTTTAGATGCTCCTGAAAAACAAATTCTTTTAGCAGTCAAAGCATTTTTAGCTGCACAACTTTCAGATTGGGAATTTCGGTTAGTAGGTCCCATGTCAGAGGCGTTTAGACAGGAGCTGCTGAACGTACTTGATGGAAACCCATTTGCGGCACAGGTTATTATTTTGGGACCGATTTATGATAAGGTGCAATTGGAGGAGGAGTATAGAAAGGCTAAAATTTTTTGCCTTACCTCTTTAGTAGAATGCTATGCTCATGTATTTGCTGAAGCTGCAAAGAATGGTTGTTACATTGTTTCGACTGATGTAGATGGGGCTTTGGATATTACTCATAATCAACGCTATGGAACAATTCATCCGACACATGATTGGCAAAGTGTTGGGCAGACATTGCAGCAAGTAACGAAACAGGAAGCTTTACTAGGGGATACGTGTGAACATCTCCAAGCATTCGCAAGGGCGGAATTAAATTGGAAGCAGATTGTGCAAAAGGTGGCACAATATTTAGGTGAAAAGCCAAGTTTAAATTAGGTTGAATCGGAAAGGTAGATCATCTCTATATAAAAAATCCCCTAGATTTTTCATCATCTAGGGGATAAACCTTCATTTGTTTGAAAACTTAAATCTTGTAGTTGTTATACTACCTTCAACTGAAAAGTCTATTGTTCTTTAAAGTTCGTTTTTCAGCCCAAGGGTATATCTTATTTTATTTCAAGTGTATATGGTTGAGTACTAGCTTTGCCGTAATATTCACTTACTTCAATATAGTAAGTGCCTTTATCCAGTTCGACTGTACCTACTTCAGCATCTCCAGCTCCGTAAAGATCTAAAGTTTCAACTGTTTTTCCTTTTGCATCAATAATACGGATGACACCATCTAGTGCTTTTTCTGTTTGAAGAGAGAAGGACACATTGCGTTTGCTGTCGTTATTAAATTCAAAATAGTCCTTATCACCAAATGGAACACCAGCATTTAAATATTGAGTAGCTACCCATTTATCATCTTTTTTCGTAAGTACAGTTGGTTTTGTCGGTATACCATTAACTAACTTAGAATCTGCATCCTCATCTTGTTTTTTATGATCAAACAAAGTTAGTGTATATGGCTGGATTGATACTTGTCCTACATTGCTTCCGTTAAGAACAATAAAATAACCGTGATCTTTTTTGGCTTTAAAAGAAGTATTTACATCTGTTGTTCCTCCAAGACCAAGTAGCATTTGAAGTAGGTCTTCACCTTGTCCAAATGGTATTTCAGTAGCCATTTCATGTGGATCGATTTCCATATTACCATTTGTATCTTCTATAATAGAGCCTGAAAATTTCAAGTCATTTTGAAGTTCATTAGGTAATTGAGCTAGCTGTTCTTTAGTATATGGTACAGAAGAAATAAGAAGACTCATGACTTCATCTTTCCCCTGTTGTTTATAGTAGTAGAAATCAGTATCATCTTGATAAATGAGATGATCTTTATAAGTAATACCAGGTTTTATCGTTGTTGCAGTGGTTGGTGTGTTATTACTTCTATTATCGTCTTCTGGAATTGCTGCCATTTTACTAGTTTTAAGTGTATATGGTTCAGCAGAACGATCACCAAAATTCATCACTTGTACTACATATGTTTTGTCCTTTTTCAATGCAATTGCCTTTGCATCGTTTGGATCACTTGCTGATCCAAAAAGTAGACTGAGTAACCCCATATCATTCGTTAATGAAGAAACTGGGATTAATTCATTTGTTTCCTCATCATATTCGAATACAGTACCGGCTGGAGATTGGTTTAAACCTTTTTGAATTCGGAAACCATATACAGCATCTTCTTTAGCTGTAAATGCGAAGTAATCTTGATCATCTTCTGTTTGGAAGTATGCTTTTTGATCTTTACCAATATCAAAACGAATTGCTTGGCTCATGATTTGGTCAACATTTTCCGGTTGTCCCATAGCATCTGGATTCATGAATATATTCATAAAATCATTTAGTTGATTACGTTTCTTTGCTTTATACTCCGTTAAAGGTAAAATTTCCTTTTGTACGTTGTCTTCTTGCATTCCGCCATTTGATGAAAGTCCATCTTCATCCTTAGGAAGGGTAACGACTTCACCTTTTAATGTGTAAGGAATGATGGATTCACTAACAGTTTGCTCAGTTTCAATACCGCCGCCAAAGAACATATCAAGTGAAAAATTCATACCGTTTTCATTAGATACGCTTATTACATACTCTTCCTCCGGTACAGCATCGACAACTAAGTTGACGCCATCGCCTTTATCCGTGCCGTAAGATGCTCGGATTGGGTAGGCCTCATTTAATCCTTCAGCATCTTCCTCCTCTGATGGAACATTAACTAAATCTTCTTTTAGATAAAGCTCCATAGAAGCAGAAACACCTGGAATCCCAGCTAAATCAAATTTCAGTGTCGTTGGTTCATTCACTGAAAATGTAAAATAATCTTTATCACCTAGATGATCTTCAGAAAGTAGGGTATAGTTTTTCCCGGCTGTACTGAATGGGAATTTTTCAATCTTCGCCATATGTTCCATATCTAATGCATCAATTGGTAATTTTTTAGTTGTTTGGGCCGTGAATACGTAGTTTGAATCACCTTTCGAGCTATAGCTGCCATTATGATCTTTTACGCCAATAAGAAGGGTTCCTTTTTGATCTGCTTTATATAGGTATCCTTCTTGCTTGCCTACACGTACATCATTGACTTTAATTGGTTCTACTTCTTTTTTATTACCTTCAGGGTAGAAGTATAAATCAAATGCATAATCATATTTGTCTGCACCTTTTAATGTCAGTTGAGCATACTCATTTGCATCTAGCTCCACCTTGTACCATTTCTTTTCGTCTGGTAACTTGAATTCACCTTTTTCAGTATTTACTATATCTTTTTTAAGGGCTTTTGCGTTTTTCAAGCGCTCTTCTTTTGTTTCAGAATACTGTTTTGGTAGATTATTAATATTAAACTGTAATGCTTTCACAGGATCTACAAGGCCATGTCCATATGTCAGATCATAGCCCTTTTCACCTAAATCCTTTGCGGTCATTTCGAGAATAGCTTCTATTTCATAAGGCTTTAAATCTGGATATTTTGATTTTAGTAGGGATGCCACACCTGCAACAACAGGAGATGCCATCGATGTTCCACTAAATTTTACAAAGGATGATCCTTTTTTCTCATCATGAACTGTACTGTAAATGTCTTCACCTGGAGCTACAAGATCAACCGATGGGCCATAGTTTGAATAGCCTGATAGCTTGTTTCGATCATTTGTAGAGCCTACACTAATAACGCCTTCGTAAGAAGCAGGGAAGGAGTAATTGTCTGTCGATTCATTTCCAGCAGCTGCTACAATGGTAACTCCTTTATCAATGGCTTTCTGAACGGCTTCCTCCACTAATGGAGAATCACCATAACCGCCAAGGCTCATATTGATAACATCTGCGCCTTGCTCAATGGCGTAAAGGATTCCTTGTGCAATAACGAAATCACTAGCGCCATCTTTTCCGTTGAATACATCAATTGGAAGAAGCTTGGCATTTGGATTAATCCCATGTCCTCCAATACCATTATCTTTTGCCGCGCCAACAATTCCTGCTACATGTGTTCCATGCTCATTAGGATAAGATGTATTGGCAGGTGCTGCTGCATTATATGGTGGTAGTACTTGAGATTTTAAATCTGGATGTTTAAAATCCACACCACCATCGATAACAGCTACTTTTACATCATTGTTACCTGCTAATTCTAGTGCTTTATCAATTTGAAGTAGACTCAAATGGTACATATCCTGTTTCTTTGGATCTACTTCTGTGCCAAAGGAATGATACACGTAGCTTGGAGATACTTTTTTAACCCCTTTTTGTTTCACATAGTATGAAACTGCTTTTTCTAAATCTGTTCCTTTGTTCAGTTGGATAACATCGTATCCTAATGAAGGAATAGAGCGGATCACTTTTGCGCCAATTTTTTTGTGCACATTCTTATCAAGACCGGAATGTTTGACGATAATCGTATCCTGACTAATCCATTCTTTTTGATTCTTAGATGTTTGATCCTTATTGCTAGCTACTTTCACTAACTCTTGGTTCTTCGCTGTTTTTTGTGGCGCTTCAGCAAAGGCAGAAGTAGCAGGAACCATTAGTGCTGCTGATGCTACTAAAGCAACTGATTTTTTCTTCCAGTTTTTCAACTGTTTTCCCTCCTTGAGTGTGCCAAATATTTGTGACATCTATACTAATACGGATGACTGATAGAAAAGTTTCATAATAAGTATATATTTTTCCAAAAGCACCATTCTATATTTTACCATATTTATCCCATTATAAAAATATGAGAAGAGTGGTCGAAACATTCTACTCGATTTGTGAGATGGGAGTAGGAGCACAGATTCAATTAACTATGAACAAATTATCTTAAAGCTGCTCAAGAAGTCTGTGCAAATCTTCCTTCGAACGAGGAATTTTAATGTTTTTTTTAAATAACTTTTTCTTTTGCAAGGCAATGGCCATTTCAAAGACCCATGGGCGTTCAAGATGGGCTCTTTCAAGCAAATCCTCTTGGAAGAACATTGCAACTGGATCTCCATTATAAATAATTCTCCCAGCTTCCATCACGATTATTTGATCTGCCCATTCATAAGCTAATGAAATATCATGTGTTGCCAGTAAAATGGTTCGTTCACCGTTCTCTAGTGTTTCTAAATACTGTAAAACTTGTGCACTATAATAATTATCTAGTCCAGCTGTCGGTTCATCTAATAATAAAACGGAAGGTTCCATTGCAAGTACTCCTGCCATTGCGACACGTTTTTTCTGTCCAACACTTAAAAAATGGATCGGTTTATCTAGCAATGCTTCGACTTCGGTTTGAGCGACGGCCCACGCAATTTTCTTTTCAATTTTTTCAGTTGTCCAGCCAAGATTCAAAGGACCAAATGCAATATCTTGCTTAACTGTGCCAGAAAAAAGCTGATTGTCGGCATCCTGAAAAACAATACCAACCTGTTGGCGTAATTGTTTTAATGCTTTTCTACTATAGTTCAGGTCATTGCCACAAAAGGATATACTTCCAGCGGTAGGCTTCAAAATACCATTTAAATGCTGAAATAACGTTGATTTTCCAGCTCCATTATGACCAAGTAAAGCGATTTTTTTCCCCTTTGGAATTTGAAGTGTAATATCTGTTAGTGCATAAGTTCCATCTGCATAAGCGTAGGATAAATGTGTTAAATCAAAGTATAAATCTGTCATCAGAAAAAACCTCCATAAATGATGAGCAGTATAAAAATAGTAGCAATACCTATCCAATTTTTTGTGTTATAGATAACATCGTTTTGCCAATAAACAGTTTCGCCTCCACGGGCTTCCATCGCATTGTTTAGTTCACGACTGCGTTGGAACATCTCGACAAATAAAGCTGTAATTAACATTGATACCGAACGAAGCCACTGTATAGGGGAGCTGTATCCTAGACGAGCCTGCTGGGCAAGATGAATTTTTTGCATACTATCTAAAAAGATAAAAATAAAACGATACGTCAGCTCTACTAGCTCTACAAATAGAGTTGGAATTCGCCATTGTCGTAGCACGTAACAAATAGAGTGGACTGATGTTGTGAGAATTAAAAAATACAAACAGCTAATGCTGCCAAGGACGATGAAAAAAAGCTGTTGTGCTGTCACGAGGCTCGCTCTGCCGATAAAAATTGTCCAACTATTAAGTGAAAATGACCAAATATACGCTGGTAACGTGCTAGTTGTTGGCGCTATAGAAATTAACATTGACACTAAACTTGATAGTAAAAAAAATCCGGGTAGCAATAGCAATTTAGCATAATATTTAGCAGGGATTTTTGCACCTAAAATGATAAAAGCACTCATCACAAAAAATGTAATGAGTGAAATTCGTTCATCTCTCATGATAAGCGACAATATAAGTAGTCCAAGGGATAACGTCATTTTTTCTAGCGGATGAACAGTCGCTAATTTATTTAAATAAGCATACTTATCAATGAGTAACATCGCTTAACTCTCTTTATGTTTGCCGCGCATTAAGCCAATGAAATAGCCGATAAATCCAGCGCCAATAGCAGCTTGTAGTGCGAATAATAAGCTTTCAATTTCACCACTTGGTGGCTCCCATAAGCTTTCAAACCATGGCTCGTAGTTAGCATCAATTTCACTAATTGCTGCCTCCGCTTCACCATCAGCCCCTCCGAATTCTGCCCCTTTTTGAATAAATAGGGGGATAATCGCTAGGAACACAACAATGGCTAAGAGTAGTAGGTTTTTTTTCATGTTAGTGTGCCTCCTTTGTTGAGAAAACACGTAGAGCCTTTAATTCACTCACATTGTATTTTTTTAGGAAGTTCATGACGATCACTGTTAAAATTCCTTCACTAACAGCAAGAGGAATTTGAGTTAAGGCAAAAATACCAGCAAATTTTGTGAATGAAGCCATAAAGCCTCCGACCTCAGAAGGGAAGGCAAGAGCTAGTTGCACTGAAGTGACAACATATGTACCTAAATCACCAAGCATTGCTGCTAAAAAGACGGCTACTGAAAATGATAATCCCATTTTTTGTGAGCCCTTAAATACATAGTAAGCGATAATAGGGCCCATAATGGCCATCGAAAAGGTATTTGCCCCTAATGTTGTAAGTCCACCGTGTGCTAGCAGTAAAGATTGGAATAATAATACGATTGTCCCGATAACACTCATCGCTAATGGTCCAAAAAGAACTGTTCCAAGTCCAACTCCTGTTGGATGCGAGCAACTCCCTGTTACAGAAGGGATTTTTAAGGCAGATAGTACAAAGGCAAAGGCACCCGATAGCCCTAATATCATTTTTGTTTCAGGATTTTCTTCAATGGTTTTTCGAATAGAACGTAATCCTAAAATAATAAATGGAATCGATACGACCCACCAAAAAATCGCCCATTCAATTGGCAAAAAGCCCTCCATAATATGCATCGCAAATGCACGATTTGGCACGAATAAAAATGCCAATAAGAAATAACTAAGCTTCCAACCTGAAAATTTCAAGAATCTCTCCTCCTAGCTTTAAAATTTTACGAATTAGTATTAGTATGCGATCGATCCAATGTGCCTTGGCGTAATTGTAGCTACCGCTTCGCTTTCGCTACAGAAAACATTTGTAGCTGCCGCTTCGCTTTCGCACAGATAAACAATTTGTCTGGATTTTGAATTGTGCATTCCTTTCAAAGTCCGTGACATCCGCCAGAGGCTTTTTTTTCATTCAGTAGGTGTTTTGGCCCGTTGGAACCATATCTGTACGCATCTACCACCTTGAGATGGAGTCTCTGCTGAATGAAAAAAAGCACTTCTCCGATAGTGGAAAAGTGCATAGCTAAAAAAGCAAATAAAATTCTAATCTGCTAAGCCGCACACCCATCCTCGTAGGTTGAAACGATCACGTATTTTTCGGCAGGTCTCCTGGCTTTAGTTCAACGTTTTATAGGTCTTCCCATCCTTTGGACAGTGACTTTTTCTATAAAACTCCCTAGTACAGTGGCGGGACCGCGCCGGACTTGAACCGGCTTCCCTTTTAAGCGAAAAGCTGAACAATTCGCACCGAAAAAAGATGAAGTTGTGAGATTTCACGACAAAGTGTAACATGAATTTCCATATTTATGCTATGATTTTTATGAAAAAATTTAAAATTGATAGTCTATGTCGAAAATTTAGATAAATCAAAAAGAAATGTCGCGTTTTTCTATTGAATTTTAAAAAAATTGTCACAAATTAAGAAAGTAATATTGAAATTTTTAAAAAATAAGCTATGATAGAAACAGTTTTCAATTACATGAAAATTGCTTTCAGCAAATGTCTTTTGTAGTGAAAGTGAAGCGTTCGCTATAGAAGCCTCCTACCTGTATAGATGGTGAGATGAATGCTGATTTAAGTTCTTTTCAGCGGGTGTCAAAACACCTGTACCTGCTGAAAGAAGGTAAAGCCCTCGGACAAGTATGCCGAGGCATACTTGATATATTAAAAAATTCATATAAAACGTCCATAAGTGCTTGAATATTTTCAAGATAATAGGGAAATCGGTGAAAGTCCGATACAGCCCCCGCTACTGTAATAGCTGATGAAATCGTGATTGCCACTAGTGAAACTAGGAAGGCGCGAAAGTAAAAGGAAGCTTAAGTCAGGAAACCTGCTTATGTGATGATGCATGCAAACTTTTCGGAGGGAGAAGTTGAAGCGAAAGCGAGTACCTGTATATATTCGTTTTTATTTGGCTTCTACTAAACCTTTACTCTTCGTCTAGAGTAAAGGTTTTTCTTTTTCCTAAAAGCAAATGAGGGGAGAACGAACGATTATGACAACTTGGAATTTAGAGGGTATGAAAACACATCTGTTTATTTGTAATGGCAGTAGCTGTATGAAAAAAGATGCTGAGGACATTACACAGGCGATCCGTGACGAAATACAGGTGCTGGCACTTGATCAGGAAATACATACGACGAGAACTCGCTGTAATGGCAGATGTAAGGATGCTTGTGTTGTCATTGCATATCCTCAAGGGAATTGGTACCGTATCCCGACAACAGAGCATGCGAAGGCACTCGTACAAGATTTAAATCATGAATCGTTACATAATGAGCATGTCTTTACATTGCGTGAAGGCTCGCTACACCGTACAGCACAAACAACAGCCATTAAAGGTATTGAAAAGGTGAAAGAGGGGTAACAACATGGCGCAAAAAGGTAAGATTTTCGTAGTTGGCTTTGGCCCTGGAGACTTTAAACATATTACGACTCGTGCTGTAGAGGCACTGCAACAAAGTCATATGATCATTGGTTATAAAACGTATGTTGAACTTATTCAGGATTTAGTTAGTGCAAAGTCGATTATTAGTACTGGTATGACGGAGGAAGTTTCACGTGCACAGGAAGCGGTACGTCAAGCAGAGGCTGGAAGTATCGTATCGGTCATTTCCAGTGGAGATGCCGGCGTTTATGGAATGGCAGGATTAGTGTATGAGGTATTAATCGAGCTAGGCTGGACAGAAGCCACTGGTATCGAGGTAGAAATTGTTCCAGGTATTTCAGCTATTAATTCGTGTGCGAGTTTACTAGGTGCTCCAATTATGCATGACGCCTGTACCATTAGTTTAAGTGACCATTTAACACCTTGGAATTTAATTGCAAAAAGAGTAGAAGCAGCAGCGATGGCGGATTTTGTTATTGCTCTTTATAACCCAAAAAGTGGACGTCGTACGAGACAAATCGTAGAGGCGCAACGAATTTTATTAGAATATCGTTCGCCAGATACACCGGTTGGACTTGTAAAAAGCGCATATCGCGACCGTCAAGAAATTACGATGACTACTTTAGCTGAAATGCTTGAACATGATATCGGCATGTTAACGACAGTTATTATTGGGAATTCAACAACATTTTTCTACGACAATAAGATGATTACGCCACGTGGTTATCAGCGGAAATATACACTTGGTGATGAAAAACAACCGTTACGACCACATCAACGACTCAAGGAAGAAAATGAACCATGGGCGATGAATCAAGAAACAGGAGCAGCTCGTAATGATTTTGCGACAGATCCTAATGCCAATCGTATTAAGCCCAGTTTAGCCATTAGACCACAACTAAAGCCTAAAAAATCGTCACTTGAAATGGCAACAGCAGCTCTTGCTTTGGTGAAGGGTACAAGCGCTATGAAAGTAACACCCAAGCTCGTTCAACAAAAAATCGAATCTGTTTTTGAATTAGCGGTTAGTCCTGGGGTAGCCAATAAGTTCTTTACGCCGCAACAAATGATGACATTAGCTGAAGTAGTTGGTGAGGAAGGGACGATGGAGTATACACCAGACCATCAAATTCATTTGAAAATTCCAACGTCTGAGCCTGAAGAAATTACAACAAAGCTCCGTGAAGTTGGCTTTTTACTTGCACCACTTGGTGACGTACTTTCGTTAAAAGCTTGTGACTTCTGTTATGGAGAAAAGTTCGATTCGATTCCATATGCGGAAGAGATTCAAGAAAAGCTTGGGGGTATGGCGTTACCGAAAACATTAAATATTGGCTTTAATGGCTGCGGTATGGCGTGTTATCGAGCAGTATTTGATGATATTGGCATTGTGTATCGTAAAAGTAAATTTGATGTTTTCATTGGTGCCAAGCCGGTTGGTCGTACAGCACATGCGGCCCAGCCTGTTGTTGAAGGGTTAGAGCCTGAACAGCTCATACCACTTATCACAGACATTATCGATGAATATAAAGCAAATGCGCATCCAAATGAACGTCTGTTTAAATACTTCAAGCGTGTGAAAAAGATCCTACATTTTACGTATCAGGATATGTCTTCAAAAATAAAAGTAGAGCCAGCTCCATGCGGCGACTAGTGAGGAGTAATGAAATGAAAGCAATTTTATTTGTCGGCCACGGGAGCCGTTTAGAAGCAGGAAATGAAGAGGTACGCGCGTTTATCGAGCAAATGACACCTCGGATTGATGAACGTTTTTTAGTTGAAACATGTTTTTTAGAGTTCGCTTCGCCGAATATTGAGGAAGGTATTACGAACTGTGTGAAGAAGGGTGCAACAGAGGTACATGTTATTCCGATTATTCTTCTTCATGCTGGACATTCAAAACTACATATTCCAGCAGAAATCGAACATGCACGCGAGCATTATCCAAATATAACGTTCACATATGGTCAAACAATCGGTATCCATGAAGAGATATTTGCTATTTTAGAAGACCGTTTAGCTGAAATCGGCTTTAATGCTGAAGAACAACATGAAGATACTGCTATTTTATTAATTGCACGTGGTGGCAGTGATCCTGCTGCAAATGGTGATTTTTATAAAATTACACGCTTGTTATGGGAAAAACTACCGGTTAAGTATGTGGAAAGTGCCTTTATGGGTGTCACTGATCCGCGTGTTGAAGAAGGAATTGAGCGTTGTGTGAAGCTCGGTGCTCAAAAAATTATTATGCTACCGTATTTTTTATTCACAGGTATCCTAATGGAACGTATGAACGGTATGTGTAAGCAATTTAATGAAAAATATCCGGACTGTGCTATTCAAATTGCTAACTATTTTGGCTATCATGAGCGTTTACAAAATGTACTATTAGAGCGTATTGAGCAAGCTGTAAATGGCACGTCAACAGGTATGCAAGATTTAGAAAATTATCGTGCTTATGCAGCAGTACATGGACATGCGCATCATCATCACCATCATGACCACGACCATGATCATCACGACCATCACGACCATCACGACCATGATCATCACCACCATGAAGAGGAGCCAGCGAAATGATTTTCATGTTAGCAGGGACGAGCGATGCTAGAAATCTAGCACTTGAAATCCAGTCAGCGGGTTATGCTGTGACAGCAACGGTCGTTACTGAATCAGCTGCTTCTAGCCTTGCTGAAGTAGGCCTTCCTTATTTAGTCGGTCGTTTAACGGCGGATGAAATGGCGACGATTATTACAGAGCGAGGATACCGTTTAGTGGTAGATGCCTCTCATCCATTTGCTGAAGAAGCTTCAAAAAATGCTATGGTGGCAGCTGAGCAAGCAAATGTTCCGTACATTCGCTATGAGCGTGCTCATGAGCATTATACACATCCATTAATTACGATTGTGAAAGATTACGACGAGGCAGCCCGGTTAGCAGCAGAAAAACGTGGTGTCATTATGCTAACGACGGGCAGTAAAACACTAGCAACCTTTACAAAGGTATTACATGGTTTAGAAAATACACGAGTAATCGCGCGTATGCTTCCTCGACTCGATAATATGGAAAAATGCGAAGCACTTGGTGTGGCACAAAGAGATATTGTTGCCATACAGGGCCCTTTTTCAAAGGAATTAAATGAAGCACTTTTTCGTCAATATGATGTGACGTTGATGATTACGAAAGAAAGCGGCAAGGTTGGCTCGGTGGATGAAAAGCTAGAGGCAGCCCTTGCATGTGGCATTGAAACGATTTTAATTGCAAGACCAAATATAAAATACGGACAGCAATATTCTACATTTGAAGACGTACTTCAAGCTGTACAAAACACACTTTAGGAGGCAATCCAAATGGACTTTAAAACAGATTTCAAACCATTAACAGTAGACCCAGATAAAATTTACGATTACAGTTTCTCTATTATTGCAGAGGAAATGGGCGAGCATAATTTCTCAGAGGATGAGTGGAAAGTTGTACGTCGCATCATTCATGCTTCTGCAGACTTTGAATTAGGGCGTAGCGTAATTATTACACCGGGAGCACTTGAGGCCGGTATTCAATCAATCCTTGCTGGTCGCCATGTTATTGCAGATGTGCAAATGATTGAAAGTGGTTCAGGGAAAAAACGCTTCCAAAAGCATGGGGGCGATTTACACTGTTATATCGCTGATGAAGACGTATCGATTGAGGCGAAAAAACAAAACACAACACGTGCAATTATTTCTATGCAAAAGGCAGCTAAATTACACGAAGGTGGTATTTATGCAATTGGGAATGCCCCAACAGCATTGCTAGAATTAATTCGTTTAATTAAAGAAGGCTTAGCGAAACCAGATTTAATTATCGGTATGCCAGTTGGCTTCGTATCAGCTGCTGAATCGAAGGAAGAGTTATTAAAACTAGAAGGTATTCCGTATATTACAAATGTTGGTCGTAAAGGCGGTAGTACAGTGACGGTTGCCGCATTGAATGCTGTCTCACTTTTAGCGGATGAACAGGCGAAAAAATAATGGAGCGGAAGCCTAAAAAGGATCCTAAAGACATGCGTCACGGTTATACAACGGGGTCCTGTGCGACTGCAGTAACGAAGGCCGCATTACTCGCCTTAATTACAAATGAAGAGCAAGAAACGAGTACGATTCATTTGCCAATTGGACGAGATGCAACCTTTACGATAGAAAAATGTACATTTCAGCATGACGCTGTTAGCTGTGAAACGATTAAAGATGCTGGTGATGACCCGGATGCAACACATAAAGCACTCATTGTTGGCACAGTTAGCTGGTCAGATATACCAGGCATTCATCTGGACGGTGGAATTGGGGTCGGGCGTGTAACAAAGCCCGGCTTACCAGTACCTGTTGGAGAAGCAGCTATCAATCCTGTACCACGGAAGATGATTCATAGTACTGTACAAGGTGTACTTGATGAATTTCAAATTAAACGAGGCGTTAACGTAGTTATTTCCGTCCCTAAGGGTGAGGAAATTGCAAAAAAAACGTTAAATGGGCGACTTGGTATTATTGGAGGCATCTCTATTTTAGGCACAAGGGGAACCGTCGTGCCTTTTTCGAGTTCTGCCTATATGGCCAGCATCGTCCAAGCAATTAGTGTTGCAAAAGAGGCTGGTTGTAAGCATTTAGTCGTCACGACTGGTGGACGTAGTGAAAAGTATGCGATGGCACAGTACCCGCATTTACCAGAGGAAGCGTTTATAGAAATGGGCGATTTTGTAGGCTTTACATTAAAGCATTGTAAACGACTTGGTATGGAGCAAGTATCGCTTGTTGGGATGATGGGGAAATTTTCAAAGGTGGCACAAGGTGTCATGATGGTGCACTCGAAAAGTGCTCCTATTGATTTTAACTTTTTAGCACAATTAGCAGTGGATATAGGTGCAGATGAAGAAACTATTACGAACGTACGAGAAGCAAACACTGCTTCCCAGGTTGGAGAAATTATGGCAGAAAAGGGCTATGATGCATTCTTCCACCACTTATGTGAAGCTTGCTGTTATTCTTCATTACATCATATTAAAGGCGGATTAACGCTATCCACATCGATTTATTCGATGCAGGGACAATTATTAGGAAGGGCTGATGACATTGCATCGATCGATGAAATTGATTGGGATCGGGGATAACGGGCAAGAAAGCTTACTACCGCAATATGTACAATGGATTGAAGACTGTGAGGTACTTGTTGGTGGGGAGCGTGTCCTAGAATTTTTCCCGAATTTCACGGGTGAAAAAATGTTAATTAAAGGTGGTCTTTCAGCGCTTGTCGAAAGATTATCTGCAGAAACAAGAACTACAGTTATTTTAGCGTCAGGTGATCCATTATTTTACGGAATCGGTGGTTATTTAGCGAAAAAGCTAGACATTGACGTGTATCCATATATGAGCTCTATGCAGCTTGCTTTTTCAAAGATGGGGGAAAGCTGGCAAGATGCTTATGTTACAAGTATTCATGGGCGTTCCATGAAAGGCTTAGCACAACGCATTGATGGTAAAAAGAAAGTGGCGTTGCTAACAGATGCAGAGAATAATCCGAATGAGTTGGCACGTTATTTAAAGCATTTTGACATGACAGAATATCGTGCATTTGTGGCAGAAAATTTACAGGGCACAAACGAAAAATTCGGCTGGTATTCGCTTGATGAATTAGAAGTGACTGATTTTTCTCCGTTAAATGTTGTCATTTTACAGCAAACTTCAGTACCGAAACACTATGCACTTGGTATTGATGATGAAGAATTCTCACAGCGTAAGCCAGACAAAGGGCTGATTACGAAAAAAGAAATTCGTGTCTTAAGTTTACAAGCGATGCAGCTACAAAAGGATAGCATCGTTTGGGATGTTGGCACATGTACGGGTTCGATGGCCATTGAGGCCGGCAAGCTTGCGCCAGAAGGTCAAATATTTGCCGTGGAGAAAAATGCTCCCGATTTAGAAAATTGTCTGCAAAATCAGCAAAAGTTCCGTGTAGATATGACAGCTATTCATAGTAAAGCGCCAGCAGGACTTGAAAATTTCCCTGATCCGGATGCGATTTTTATCGGCGGCACTGGAGGAGAAATGGTGGAGTTATTACAATTGTGCTGCACACGCTTAAAGCCAAATGGTCGTATTGTCTTGAATGCTGCAACAATTGAAAATTTATATAAAGCAGTCGAAGCGTTTAAGTCTTGTGGCTTTGCTGTAGACATATTGCAGGCACAGCTGGCGCGCAGTAAACCAATATTAGATATGACACGTTTTGTCCCATTAAATCCTATTTACATTATTTCTGCATATCGAAAGGAAGAAAATCATGAGTAATCTTGGTATTTTATATGGCTTGGGCGTAGGTCCTGGCGATCCAGAGTTAATTACAGTTAAGGCATTCCGTGTTATTCAAGAATCTCCTGTTATTGCCTATCCGAAAAAACTAAAGGGCAGTAAAAGCTACGCACATCGTATCGTAGATGTCTACATTAACCCGGAAGAAAAAGATATGCTTGGCCTAGTATTTCCAATGACAAAGGATGAGGCTGTATTAGAACGCGAATGGACGAAATCAGTAGAACTAGTCTATGAGAAATTAAAAGAAGGTAAGGACGTCGCATTCGTAACAGAAGGTGACCCATTATTATATAGTACGTTCATCCATATGATGAAGCTTATGCAGGACATGCACCCTGACGTTGAAATCCGAACAGTTCCTGGAATTTCTTCGTTCAATGGTTCAGCATCACGACTTGGGATTGCATTAGCAGATGGCGATGACCGTGTTGCCATTGTCCCTGCCCATGATGACTATGATGCCATGCGTGAAGCGATTGAAAGTCACGATGCAGTGGTGTTTATAAAAGTAGCGAAAGTTATTGATTTAATGCTTGAGGTGCTTCGCGATTTAGATTTACTTGATAAGGCATCGGTCGTAACCAAGGTAACATCTGACGAGGAAATCATTTGGGATGTACGGGAGCTAGATGGTGTCGATTTAGAATATTTAACGTTAATGGTGGTGCGTAAATAATGAAAAAAATATATATTGTCGGCGCTGGTCCTGGTGATCCAGATTTAATTACAGTAAAAGGCTTACATATGCTACAAACAGCAGACGTTGTCATGTATACAGATTCATTAGTGAATGAGGACCTAATTGCAAAGGCAAGACCAGATGCAGAGGTTATTCGCACAGCAGGTATGCATTTAGAGGAAATGGTAGCGGTCATGGTAGATCGCGTCAATGCAGGTAAAGTAGTAGCTCGTATGCATACAGGAGACCCTGCGATGTATGGAGCAATCATGGAGCAAGTAGCTCTATTAAAAAAAGAAGGCATTGGCTACGAGGTTATTCCTGGTGTTAGCTCTGTCTTCGCTTCAGCAGCGGCAATCGGGGCAGAATTAACCATTCCTGATTTAACACAAACACTTATTTTAACACGTGCCGAAGGACGTACACCTGTTCCAGAATTTGAGAAGCTACGCGATTTAGCGAGTCATCATTGTACAATTGCCTTATTCCTGAGCGCAACGCTAACAAAGAAAATAGTAAAAGAATTACAAAATGCTGGCTGGGCCGATGATACACCAGTAGCTGTTATTCAACGAGCTTCTTGGCCAGATCAAAAAATCGTCCGTACAACATTAATTGAACTGGATGAAGCAATGCGTGTCAATGGCATTCGTAAACATGCGATGATTTTAGCTGGCTGGGCATTAGATCCGACTATTCATGATAAAGATCAATATCGCTCCAAATTATATGATGCTTCCTTTACACATGGCTTTAGAAAAGGTGTGAAAACAAGTGATTGAGTTACAAGAGGGCGTATTGCCAGAAGTTGACCAACGAAATCCTTATGCAGTTGTCGCCATTACAAAGCATGGTGTACAAATCGGACGTCGCTTGCAGCAAACCTTTGCTGCGAGCGACTTATATTACATGAGTAAATTTGAGCAGGGCGATGAAGAAGAAAAGCATATTCAGATGTTTACTGGTACTGTGCGTCTACTGCTGCCAACTCTTTTTAAGCAATATAAAGGCTTAATTTTAATCATCTCACTCGGTGCAGTTGTACGTATGATAGCACCGATTTTAAAGGATAAAAAGACTGATCCAGGTGTTGTCGTCATTGACGACCGTGGTGAAAACGTGATTAGCGTGTTATCGGGACATTTAGGTGGCGCCAATGAGCTGACACATGAAGTAGCTGCAGCACTTGGAGCAAATCCTATTATTACAACAGCCTCAGATGTGCAAAAGACCATTCCGGTTGATTTATTTGGTGCTCGTTTTGGCTGGGTATGGGATAGTGCCGATAAACTGACACCTGTCAGTGCCTCTGTTGTCAATGAGGAGCACGTTGCAATCGTTCAGGAAACGGGGGAACGTGACTGGTGGATGCGTGACACAACGATGCCAGAGCAAATTAAAATTTATCCGTCAACATATGATGCGATTGAAGCGAAACCACATGCGACATTACTCATTACTGACCGCATCATTGACCCAAAAGAAGAAGTGCTTCTAGAAAATGGCGTTATTTATCGACCAAAATCGGTTGTGCTTGGCATGGGCTGTAATCGTGGGACAGCAGTGGAAGAAATTGAGCAAATCATTGATGAAACCCTTGCAGAGCTGAAGCTTTCGAAAAAAAGTGTGAAAGCGCTATGCACGATTGATTTAAAGAAGGATGAGCAATGTTTCTTAGAAATAACAAAGAAATACGATTGGGAATTTGTAACATATTCACCGGCGGAATTAAATGAAATTGATTTCCCTTCACCATCGGAAACCGTTTTTAAATATACAGGAGCATACGGGGTGAGTGAGCCTGCAGCAATGCGTTATGCGCAGGTGAAGTCACTTGTATTAGAAAAGAAAAAATCGGGCAATGCTACAATCTCTGTTGCTAGATTAACATTTTAAGGAGGAAGCCTATGCAAACGAATCGCTTTGTACTTGCTGGTACTGGTAGTGGAGTTGGTAAAACAACCTTTACCATTGGACTAATGAAAGCGTTACAAGAAAAGGGCAAAATTGTGCAAGGCTTTAAATGTGGTCCCGATTATATTGACCCTACTTATCATACCGCTGTTACAGGACGAGTATCACGCAATATCGATAGTTGGATGTTTTCACATGAAGCAGTGCGAGATATTGTCGCGCGCGCAAGTAAAGATGCTGATGTTTCCATTATTGAAGGGGTCATGGGCTTTTATGATGGCAAAAGTCCACTATCAAATGCTGGCTCTGCAGCAGACATTAGTGTCGTCACAGAGAGTCCCGTTATTTTAATTGTCAATTGTGCAAGTATGGCACGAAGTGTAGCGGCAGTTGTGAAAGGCTTTCAATTGTTGTCGGACCAACCGAATATCGTTGGTGTCATTGCTAACCAAGTAGGAAGTGTCGGTCATTATGAAATAGCGAAGGCTGCTATTGAGCAGGAATGTGGTATTCCTGTCATCGGCTATTTAAAGCGTGAGGAAGGGATTGATATTCCTAGTCGTCATTTAGGACTAGTCCCTGCCATCGAACGAGGGGAACTAGATACATTTTTTGATAAGCTAGGCGCTCTAATGGCTGAGACCATTGATTTAGATCAATTGCTTGCATTAACAAAGGCTCCTGTTCTACATGAATCAGGGCAAATTTTTGATGAACAACCTTCGCAAAATATTTGCATTGCCGTAGCAAAGGATGCAGCTTTTAACTTCTATTATAAAGAGAATTTGGATCTACTACGTGCAAAAGGAGCTGAGCTGCAATTTTTCTCACCACTTGCAAATGAGCCTGTTCCAGCTGAAGCAGACGGATTGTATGTCGGTGGGGGGTTCCCAGAGGAATTTGCAAAAATTTTGGCGGACAATTCGGTTGCCAAAAAGTCTATTCGTGAAGCAGTTGCCAAAGGTTTACCAACATTAGCTGAGTGTGGTGGCTTCATGTATTTGACGGAGGCTATTACGAATAGCAATGGTGACCGTTATGATATGGTTGGTGTTATTCCAGGAGAAGTAGCGATGCAAGCGAAGCTAGCGGCTCTCGGCTACCGTGAAATTTTTGGCACACCAAATAATTTTCTAATTGGGACGGATGAAGAAGCAAAGGGGCATGAATTCCACTATTCAAAATATAGTGGCTCGCATAATACGCCGGCCTATGAAACGAAGGGGCGTTTTGGTAACAAACAAGAGGGCTACCAAGTTGGAAATTTAGTAGCTGGCTATACGCATTTTCATTTCGTATCGAACCCAAAGCTTGTTGACAATTGGTTAACAGCTTGTAAGAAGGTGAAAAATCATGACTAATTATTTTCCTATTCACATCAATATTGAATATAAAACTGTAGTAATTGTTGGAGGGGGACATGTTGCAACACAGAAGATAGCTTCACTGCTTCCAGCTAAAGCTAATATTGTCGTTGTTAGTCCAACTCTAGATGAATCATTACTGCCTCTTGCCGAGTTAGGGCAAATTACGTGGCGTGAAAAAGAATTTGAAGCGCGTGATTTAGATGATGCAACACTCATCATTGCGGCTACAAATGATACGTCAGTAAATGAGGCTGTACAAGAAGCGGCACAACATTGGCAGCTCATCAACCGCGCAGATGCACAGGCTGAAAGCGACTTTATAACCCCAGCAACAGTGCGCCGAGGTCCTTTAGTGTTAACAGTTTCAACGTCAGGTGCTAGTCCTGCATTAGCGCGTAAAATAAAAGCTGACCTCGAAGAGCAATTTGATGAGGTTTATGACGACTATGTATGCTTCTTACAGCAGGCACGTTTAATGATTGCGGCTCAGTTTGACAAGGGCCCACAAAGGCGCAACGCTTTACAATCATTACTTGAACCGAGCCTACTAGAATGGACACGTAATGGAGAGATTGAGAGACGTGAAGCATTTTTACAACAAATACTGATGGGAGAAGCGCAATGAAAGACGGAATAGTGTATTTAGTTGGAGCTGGACCAGGAGATCCAAAGCTCATTACAGTGTACGGGCTCGAATGTATTCAAAAGGCTGATGTCATTGCATATGACCGTCTTGTGAATCCAAAATTACTAGAGTTTGCCAAAAAAGATGCAGAGCTTGTGTACTGTGGTAAATTACCTGGGAAGCATCACTTCATTCAAGATGAGATTCATACATTACTTGTCGAAAAAGCGCATGAAGGCAAGATTGTCACACGTTTAAAAGGTGGCGATCCATTTGTTTTTGGTCGTGGTGCAGAAGAAGCGGAAATTTTAAAAAATCATGGTATTGCTTATGAAATTGTACCAGGTATTACAGCTGGAATTGCTGCCCCAGCATATGCTGGCATCCCTGTAACACACCGAGATTTTGCGACAAGTTTTGCGCTTGTAACAGGTCATGGTCGTGAGGAAAAAGGACAGGACTTTTTAAATTGGCCCGCACTTGCAACAGGCATCGATACAGTTGCCTTTTATATGAGTGTTGGTAATATTGCTTATATTTCTAGAAAGCTCATCGAAAATGGTCGCAAGGCAACTACTCCAGTCGCCGTTATTGAATGGGGAACAACAGAGCAACAGCGTACCATCACAGGTCAGCTTGATGAAATAGCTAGCATTATTGAACGAGAAGGCTATCATAATCCTTCCATGATTGTCGTTGGTGAAGTCGTCAATGTACGCGAGAAAATTCAATGGTTTGAGGAACAGGGACTAGCCTTTACATAAAAACGTATTTAAGCATAAGGAGGAATTACATCATGACAGTAATCGAGGCATTAAAAAATCGTCGTGCGATTCGCAATTACACGACACAGCCTGTTGAAAAAGAAAAGATCGAGAAAATTTTACAAGCTGCAACTTATGCTCCAAATGACCGTATGCGTGAGCCTTGGCATTTTTATGTTATTCAAGATGATGCGATGAAACGCTACGAGGAAATGGCGAATGCCTATTTGCAAGAGCGATTCCCAACAAAACCAAATTTAGTAGAAAGCTCGTTAAAAGTTGTTCAAACAACGCCTGTGGCCATTGTTGTGACAGCAGATATTGTAGAGGACGATGCTGATGCGACAGCAGATAATGTTTTTGCCGTATGTAGTGCTATTATGTCTATGTGGCTTGCTGCAGAAGAGCTTGGGCTAGGTTTTGTATGGCGTACACGTGGTGTAGGACTTGTTCATGATCCACGAATGCATGCATTCATTGGCGCGAGTGAATCACAAAAGGTAGTAGGAACGATCTTTATTGGCTACCCAGAAGAACAGGAGCTTAAAGACAAGAAACGTACCTCATTTGAAGAAAAAACAACATGGCTTTAAGGGAGGCATGAAAAATGGCTAGAAAAGGCTTGTTTTTAGTGTACACGGGTGAAGGGAAAGGCAAAACAACTGCTTCTCTTGGTGTCACATTGCGAGCAGTTGGTCGAGGCCTGAATGTACGCTATATGCAATTTATTAAATCACCAGAGCGTACATACGGAGAGCAAATTGCTCTTCGTAAGCTTGGCGTAGAAATGGAGCAATTGGGAATCGGCTTCACTTGGACAAAAACACCAGACGAGCATCGTGCTGCATTAGCAAAAGCATGGGAAAAAACAAAGGCTGCCTTGCAAGACGACAATATCGATGTACTCGTATTAGACGAGCTCAACAATGCGCTGGCTATTACAAAATTTCCAATCGATGATGTGCTCCCATTAGCCGAAGTCATTGAAGCCATTCAGCAGCGTCCATCTACAATGCATTTAGTCGTAACAGGACGTAGCGCGAATCCAGCGCTAATTGCAATGGCCGATTTAGTATCAACAATCGATGCGACAAAGCATTATTATGATGAAGGCATTCCAGCTGTAAAAGGTCTTGAATTCTAATTAGAGATTCTCACTTTTGTGAGAATACCTGTGGAACGTGGCAATACTCGCGCTTCGGCGGAAATACCCACAGAACGGGGGAGAATACCGGAAGCAAGCTGATCCCCGGTATCAAGGTGATCTTCGCACGTTTGTGAAAATGCTCGCAGAACGTATCAGAATATTCTCGCTTTGAAGTAAATATACACGAAAGCAAGAAAAACACACGCGCAAGGACCCTGACTTGCTCCCCTGCTTCAACTATAAAAAAGGAGGGAAAAGACTATGCCAGCAAAATCTATCATGGTTCAAGGGACGGCATCTGATGTAGGGAAAAGTATGATTTGTACTGCGCTATGCCGTATTTTCTCTGATGATGGGCTAAAGGTAGTACCGTTTAAATCACAAAATATGGCCCTTAATTCGTTCGTAACTCAAGACGGCGGAGAAATTGGCCGGGCACAGGGTGTACAAGCAGAGGCAGCACGAGTTGTCGCAACTACGGATATGAATCCTATATTGCTAAAACCAAAGCAGGATATGGTATCGGAAGTAATTGTTCATGGCAAGCATTTTTTAAATATGGACGCCAAAAGCTATCGCAATCAATTCGTCCAAGAAGCGATGCCGATCGTTGAAAAATCAGTACGAACTTTACAAAATACATATGATGTCATTGTCCTTGAAGGTGCGGGTAGCCCTGCAGAAATTAATTTGAAAGACCGTGATATAGCAAATATGCGCATGGCTCATCTAGCAGATGCAGCGGTTGTGCTAGTGGCTGATATCGATCGAGGTGGCGTATTTGCATCGATCATTGGCACACTCGCATTACTGGACGATGCAGAACGTGCACGTGTGAAAGGGCTGATTATAAATAAATTTAGAGGGCTACGAGAATTACTCGATGATGGCATTGAATGGGTAGAACGTGAAACGGGGATACCTGTCCTTGGCGTAATACCATATGTAGATGTCAATATTGAGGCTGAAGACTCGCTAGCATTATCTTCATTGCGCTTTAAAAAGCCAAAGCAAGGAGAGTTTGGCGTGGATGTGGCAATGATTCGACTGCCGCGCATTTCAAATTTTACGGATGTTGATCCATTTTTTGACGAGCCAGAGGTTGGTGTGCGTTTAATTGGCAATGTCAATGAGCTTGGTACGCCCGACTTACTTATACTACCTGGAACAAAAAGTACAATCGATGATTTAGCGTGGCTAAAGGAACAAGGCTTCGATCATGCGATAGCAAATTTACGCGCACGGGGGACAAAGATTATTGGCATTTGCGGTGGCTTCCAAATGCTCGGTGAAACATTACTTGACCCAGATGCAGTAGAAGGTAATGGGGATTCAGCGCGAGGTCTAGAATTATTACCGATGGAAACGGTTTTTGTCGGTGATAAAAAAACAGTGCAAATGACAGGAACAAGAGGCCAGGATACGTTTACTGGCTATGAAATTCATCTTGGACGTACGAAAATTTTACGTGAGGAAGCATCCCCATTTTTACAGCTTGCAGATGGGCGAGAAGATGGTGCAGTAAGTGCTGATGAGCAAGTGATCGGAACATATTTCCATGGTTTATTCCATAATCGCACTTTTACACGACAGCTTGTCAATGACATTCGCATGAAAAAGGGGCTCACTGCTTTAGCAAGTGATGTGAAAAGTGACGCAGAACGTAGAGAGGACGCTTACAATATGCTTGCAAAGCATGTGCGTGCTAATCTCGATATGAAAAAAGTATACGAAATTATGGATATAGAGGTACCTGTATGACAAGAAAAGGACCATTAGCTATTAATTATGAGGCGTTATGGCAGGAAGGTATGAAGGACTGGCATGGTCAAATGCCAGAAAGAATGGTCAATGATCAATTAGAGGAGCAGTTTTGGGCGCAGTCAATCGCACGTAAAAAGGCCGGACAAACTGACCCTTATGCTGCAAAAATTTTTCAAGAAATTAAAAAAAGTGTTCAATCTGAGGACTCGGTATTGGAAATTGGTCCAGGTTGGGGGAATTATACGTTTCCACTAGCTGATCATGTGCGAAAGCTAACATGTGTAGATAGCTCAGAAAGTATTCTTAGTTATTTAAAAAATTGCATGGAGGATAAGCAACACGTTTCCTATATTCATGCAAAATGGGAGAACCTTGCTGAAGATGAAATAGATGCGCACGATATAGTCATAGGTGTTAATTGCTTTTATCGTATGTATGAAATCAAATCAGCACTTTACCATATGAATCGTCTAGCTAAAAAGCGTGCAATTATTGGCATGACAACAGGGCCGATTCAACCTCACTATGAAATTTTATACGAAAAGTATGGCTACGATATTAAATTTCCACGAAGAGATTATATAGAATTTTTAAATTTGCTCTATGAAATGGATATTTATGCAGAGTGCAAAATCATTCCTTTAGAACGAGTGTATGAATATGAAAGCTATGAGCAGCTTATCACAACACAAAGTAAAAAAATAATAAATAACACTTTTAATAGAGAGCATGTTGAAGAATCGATCTTGCCGTTTATGGAGAAAAAGAACGGGCGTTATTATTATCGTCATGATTTCCATGCAGCACTCGTATCATGGGAGCCGAAATAATTATGAAACCTTTGGACAAAACTAGTGACCAAAGGTTTTTTTTATTGGAAGCGATAGGGTACAATAAAGCGATATAGAAATAGAAGTGAGGTGGCATATGTGCAACTACATTTTTTAGGAACAGGCGCAGGAATGCCTTCAAAGGAACGAAATACAAGTGCCCTAATGGTAAAGCTATTGGATGAAGTGGGGGAAATGTGGCTTTTTGATTGTGGGGAGGCGACCCAACATCAAATTTTGCATACATCATTAAAGCCACGTAAAGTAACGAAAATATTTATTACACATTTACACGGTGACCATATTTTTGGATTACCTGGCTTTTTAAGCTCTCGTTCATTTCAAGGCGGGGATGAGCCATTAACGATATTTGGCCCACAAGGTTTGCAGCAATGGATTGAGCAAACTTTAGCCTTGTCAAAGACGCATTTAACATATTCATTACAATTTGTGGAAGTTCATGAAGGTATTATTTATGAAGATGAACATTTTACAGTAAGTGCAAATGAATTGCGACATGTAGTTCCATGCTATGGCTACCGTATTGAGCAGAAGGATTTGCCTGGCGAACTATTAATGGAAAAAGCACAGGCTCTTGGTGTGCCAAAAGGTCCTTTGCTAGGACAATTAAAAGCAGGGAAAGATATTGAGCTAGCGGATGGCACCGTTGTATATGCGAAAGATGTTGTCGCCCCATCTAAAAAAGGCTTTACGCTTACTATTTTAGGAGATACTAAATACTGTCCAGAGGCTGTTTCATTAGCTAATGGAGCAGATATTGTGATTCATGAAGCGACCTTTGATGGTACTACGACAGATTTAGCAGCGAACTACGGACACTCTACAAATGTCGAAGCAGCCAAGGTGGCACAACAGGCAGGAGCGAACTATTTATTGCTAAACCATTTAAGTGCTCGCTTTTTACCACATGATTTACCAAAATTTTTAGCAGATGCACAGGAGGTTTTCCCACAAACCATCCTGACATCCGATCAATCTGTATTCTCTTGGAATAACAACAAATTAACTTAAGCAAAAACCGAAAGTACCCTTTAGATGACGTTTCATTTAAAGGGTACTTTTATCGTTATTCAGCGCATGTATTTCTGTGTGAAAGCGAAGCGTCAGCAAAAAAGTTTTCATAGCGAAATACACCCAATATTTTAAATTCAGCCATTTATTAGTACGACTAATTAACGATATAATTCGATAATTTGACTTGCTATATATTCGGAGCTAAAGTGAACCCCGTTTCTGAGCCACCACATGATAATGCCAAGTATTGAGGATGCGAGAATATCCATAGATAGAGTTGTATTAGCTCCTTCACTTTTACGTTGGATGACAATCAAATCCTTTAATGTCCTATGCATTTTTTTAATGAAACCAGGGTGCTCAAATAAAACAGCTAAAATTTTTCTGTGCTTATAAAAGTAATCTAAAAATGTAATTAATTGTTCTTGATTATTTAAATTATCAATTTGTAAAGAAGGAGAGATCTCCGACAACAAGTCGTCGAACATATCGTAAACTACTTGCTTTAATAAATCATTAATATCTATAAAATGTAAATAAAATGTTGCTCGATTTAGCTCTGCACGTTGGGCTATTTTTTGTACTGTAAGTTTCGAAATATCTGGGTTTTCGATTAATATATCTACGACAGCTTCTTTAAATACCCGTTTAGAGCGAATAGCTCGTGGGTCTTGCTTTTTGTGTGTGGTCAATTTAATTCTCCTTTATCTATTAAATACAAATTTAATGAATAGTATTTTTAACTTTGTTGTTTAATTGACAGTTCTTAAAAAATTGTAAATAGGAATCAAAAAATAAACGTGTTATTATCTATTTTATTGACATAGTGTTAATAAAACAAGTAGAAAGAGGAAGAATGTCATGTCGGAATCGATCAATAAAAAAGTGCTATTAACAGTTTTAATTTTTGGGTGTTTTTTATCTACACTAAATCAAACGCTGTTAAACGTTGCATTAAGTAATTTAATGGACGTATTTTCTGTTTCTGCGACAACCGTTCAGTGGTTAGCTACTGGTTTTATGTTAGTAAACGGGGTGCTAGTCCCTATTACAGCATACTTAATGAAACGCTTCTCAACAGCGTTGGTTATTTATCGGCATCATTCCATTTGTCGTGATTATTTTATTTATGGCAATGAAATATTTAATGAATGTTTCAGAAACCTCAAAGGAAAAGTTAGATGGTATCAGTGTTATTTTATCAACAATTGGCTTTGGTCTTATTTTGTATGGTTTTAGTAATGCAGGAAGCCATGGCTGGGATGATAAAGTTGTAATAAGTACTATACTTGTAGGGATACTGACTACGGCAATGTTTTGTCTTCGTCAAATGAAATCATCTGATCCACTTCTTAACTTATCCGTTTTTAACAATAAATTATTTACACTCACGTCTATCATCAACATTATTGTTACAATGATGATGTATGCGGATATGATTTTATTACCAATATATTTACAAAACGGAAGAGGGTTTACAGCTTTAGATGCTGGTTTATTATTATTACCGGGTGCACTTGTAAATGCCTTTATGTCTCCAGTGACAGGAAAAATGTATGACCGCTTTGGAGCAAAGCCGTTATTTATTATCGGTTTGATTTTTGTCATTCCGTCAATGTGGGTTGTAACGGATTTATCAGCAACAACAACCTATAGCTTTATCATGATACGTACTATTTTCCTACGTATAGGGTTAAGTTTTATCACAATGCCATTAAATACAGCTGGTTTAAATGCCTTACCGAAGAAACTTGTTACACATGGTACAGCAGTGAATAATACATTACGTCAAATCGCAGGCGCAATTGGATCTGCTGTCGTTATTACAATTTTCACAGCACAAACGACAAACCATGCGAAAACATTGCTAGTAGAAACACCAAATGCTACGGCTGAAGGTATTCGTACACTTGCTTCAATTTTAGGTTCAAGTGATGCCTATTATTTCATGACAATCTTAGTGATCATCGCATTTGTGTTAACTCTATTTGTGCCAGCTAAAAATAAGTTTAAACAACAAGCATAATGATTAAGCATTCAAAGAACATTTTAAGAGCCTTACTACAATAAACTGTAGCAAGGCTCTATGTTTTTACAATTGGCTGTTTTCGTAATGTTTGTTGCTCTTTTTAATAAAAATTTGCTTACATTTACGAGCAAATGTTCTATAATATGGATGTGTACATATAAGGAGTGTTATGCATGAGACCTATTCTTACAAAAGAAATTAGTAGTCAAGATTTTTTGAATTTTTATTGGTTAAAAGAAGAATTGCAATTATTTTGTAGAGATAATGGCATAAGCGCGTCGGGCTCTAAGATTGAGATTTCTGATAGAATTGAAACTTTTCTTCGGACAGGAAAGATAAAAAAACCACAAAGAAATTCAAAAGCTAGTGAATTAAGTCTTGATACAGTCATTACGGAAAATCATCGTTGTAGTCAAGATGTGAGAGCATTTTTCAAGAAGGTAATTCCAAAGTTTCATTTTTCTACCTATATCCAAAACTACATTAAAAACAATATTGGAAAAACGTATCGTGATGTTGTGGACGCTTGGTATGAAGAAGAAAAACGCAAAAAAGACCCATCACACCAGAAAAAAATTCCACCTCAGTTTGAATACAATCAATTCATTCGTGACTTTTTCTCTGATTCAAAAAATAAAGGGAAAAGTCGTGCAGCAGCAATTGAAGCTTGGCATAAAATTAAGAAACTCCCTGGAAGTAACAAATATATACCTGAAAATTAAGTTGAGATAATTTTCAACGAGTGGAATTAGCATGCAAACTAGCGAAACTAATACGTCATTCTCTATTAGTAGGTAATTTAAGAAAACAGACCATATAATTAAGTAGTCTCTGCCTTTCAAGTTAGTAATAGTTAGAATGGAAATTTGGAATATAGAAGAATTATAATGCGATTAATAGTTAATTTTTGTATAATTGATTAAAGGGGAGTGGTTTTATATGAATCAGCAAAAGATGCCACCAGCACTATTGCGTTTAATCGTTATTTTTCCCAATGTGCTGAGCTATTTATTATTATTTGGACTAATTATGTTTGTTATCTCCAATTATGACACATTAAAAGCGACGGACAACTTAACGGTTTGGCTTATTTTTATTGTAGTGCTTGCACCGGCCGCTGCCTACACAACATTTAGTATCGTCAAGAAAATTCGTTCTGGACAAATGTAAGCAATAACAACACGTGTATTCTTTAGTTTATCTAATGGATACACGTGTTTTTTTTTTGAAGTCTTTATTGTCATATTGTTAAAGTTATTACTGATAGTAGAAGTCAAAACTCTAAATCCTCCAATTTAGAAAATGGCCCCCACAATTATTTGGGAAAAAATAAGAATACCGTTTAATTTACGATATTTGTGAAAAAAGTGTGGCTCATTATCCTCTGGAAAATTGTGGCAAGGAATTGCGATGTTATGAGAGAATCCAAGTAGTACTAATACGGAAAAACGGATTTACATCCATTATCTCTATAAATAAAGATTATAAAAAAATTTATCAGTAGAAGATTAGTGTGCGTATTCAATTACAATTTGAATACGCTTTTTAACTTGAAAGAAAACAGCCATACTGTTACCTGCTTCTTTATTACGCTTCACTTGGCGTGAAAAGGATGGATTAATCTACAACTTATGTAGTGTGTATGTTGAATTCAAGGCGAATAAAATAATTACATAGAGAGAAACTAAAAATACAAGTTTTTTCATGTTAAATTTGAAAAGCGGGGTGTTTTTTATGGATCCAACAAATTGCGATTTTTCACCAATGAAACAAACATTAAAGGAAGAGCTTTTGCAGGTCATACACTCATTACAGCAAAGTGTAGAAGCTATGGATACGGATACAAACTGTCTTCTTGGGAATTTTGAAAAAATAAAAGAGAAATTTGTAACGATTGAAATGAAGGCTGCTACGTTTTATTTGAATTGCTATCTTTCGCCGTTTACTGAAAAATATCCTGAGCTTTCGCATAGCGTACAAAATATGTCTAAAAGAAGACACGGCGGACTAATTGTTATTGAACGAGAAGATTCAGTATCATCTTTTATACAGCCTGGTATTCATATTGGTGCAGAAGTAACGCATTCCTTATTAGAATCTATTTTTTTCCCTGGAAATCCACTTCATGATGGCGCCGTTTTAATAAGCCAAAATCTAATTAAATCAGCAGCAAATGTACTGCCACTGTCAGAGAGATATACGGGGGAAAAGAAATTAGGCACAAGGCATCGAGCAGCATTAGGGTTAAGTGAAGTAAGTGATGCGCTTGTCATGATAGTGTCTGAAGAAACAGGGAGAATTTCCTTTGCCTTTAAAGGAAACTTATATCCAATTACGACGCATGGCATTATATAGTGTGAGCTTCACACTGAAAAATATTTTGAATTCGAGATATTTTTCTTGCTTGTACATCACTTGCGTGGTAAAGTGACAAATGAGAGGGGGAGGAAGCGATGCGAAAACATACGCTCGGAACAGTGACGTGGATTCGGATGATGCGCTTTACAAATCAAAGTAATCAGCTATCCAATGAGTTTTTAAAGCGCTTTGGTTTAACGACTGCACAATTTGATGTCCTAATCCAAATTAAGACATATGCACCGTTAACGCAATCCCAATTAGCAGAGAAAGTGATAGTGACGCAAGGTGGTATGTCTAGGATGCTTGCTCGTCTTGAAAAAGATGGACTTATTGAACGCAAGCAAAATTGGAAGACCAAAACAATCTCACTAACAGCTAAAGGCGAGCAGATGATTGATATGGCAACACCAAGTCAGCTACAATTTCAATCTTCATTTTTTGAAGAAGTATTAACAGAAGAAGAACTGAAAACTTTAAATACACTAATGTCGAAAATAGAGAAGCATAGTCGTAATAAAAAATTACCACCAGCGTGATTTTTTTACACTATCACTTGCTTAGTCAAGTGAAAACAAGGAGGAAACATTCATGAACAAATTAAGTGGACATCATCATATATCAATGCTAACAAAAAACGGTAAACGTAATAATGATTTTTACACAAAACTTCTCGGCTTACGTCGTGTAAAGAAATCAGTAAACCAAGATTCGCCTTCCATGTATCACTTGTTTTATGGAGACTTAACTGGAGCACCAGGTACAGAATTAACATTTTTTGAAATGCCAGTAGCAGGTCGGACAGTGCGCGGAACAAATGCCATTACACGTATTGGATTACTAGTGCCAAGCTATGACAGTCTGCAATATTGGAAAAATCGTTTTCAAAAGTTAAAGATTGAGCATAGTGAAATAACAACTTATGCAGGGAAAGATGCATTGTTTTTTGAGGATCATGAAGGGTTAAGAATGGTGCTGTTAAACAATCATGGTCATGAAACACCAGCTCATTGGCAACCATGGGACGGCTCTGATATCCCTGCAGAACATCGTATTTTAGGGATGGGTACAGTTGAAATGACAGTTCGTTACTTGCAACGGACAGTAAGCTTATTAAAAGAGCTATTTAATTACACAGTTGTAACAGAAAGTGAAAAAGAAGCAGTATTGCAATCGATTCCTGGTGAAGTGCTTGGAGAAATCGTCGTTCAAGAATTAGAAGGGCCAAGTGAGAAACCTGGACGTGGTAGTATTCACCATCTTGCACTACGTGTTGGAACAGTGGAGGAATTGCAACAGTGGGATCTCAAAATTAAGGAGCAGGGCTTTGATAGTACTGGCATTGTGGATCGTTATTATTTCCAAAGTCTTTATTTTAGAGATCGTAATGGCATTTTATTTGAAATGGCAACAGATGGCCCAGGATTTACAGTTGATTCGGCAATAGAGGATCTTGGCAAAGAACTTGATCTTCCACCATTTTTAGAAGAAAGACGTGCAGAAATCGAAGCTATTTTAGAGCCGCTAGATTAAGGAGAGATATTCATCATGGATAAATACCGTATTGATCAATCGAAAGGCATCGAATTTGGCCTATATTCATTAGGGGATCATATTCCAAATCCATTAACCGGTGAACGTATTTCAGCTCAACAACGAATCCAAGAGCTAATTGAAGCAAGTCAGCTTGCAGAACAAGCGGGTATTGATGTCTTTGCTGTTGGCGAAAGTCATCAATCGTACTTTACGACACAGGCACACACAGTTGTTTTAGGAGCAATTGCACACGCTACATCAAAAATTAAATTAGCAAGCTCTGCAACAGTCCTTAGTGTCTCTGATCCTGTACGCGTATATGAAGATTTTGCAACGATTGATCTAATTTCAGATGGACGTGCAGAAATAGTTGCAGGGCGTGGCTCTCGTGTTGGAGCATATCAATTACTAGGCGTGGATTTAAAGGATTATGAAGAAATTTTTGAAGAAAAATTAGCGTTACTGAAAAAAATAAATGACAACGAGCTGGTCACTTGGGAAGGACAATTCCGTGCACCTCTTCACAATGCACAAATTTTGCCACAACCTAAAAATGGGTCGTTACCAATTTGGCGAGCTGTTGGTGGACCACCTGCAAGTGCCATTAAAGCAGGCTATATGGGCATTCCGATGATGCTAACGACATTAGGTGGTCCCGCTGTTAACTTTAAGCCATCAGTTGATGCCTACAGGGAGGCAGCCGAGAGAAATGGCTTTGATCCGAAAGAGTTACCGATTGCTACAACAAGCCTATTCCACGTTGCACATACGACGGAAGACGCACTACAAGGGATGTATCCCCATTTAAATGGTGGATTCCAAGCAATTCGCGGCGCAGGTTATCCAAAGCAACAATTTGCGGAAGCACCGAATACAAAAGATGCCTTAATGGTCGGAAGTACGGAGCAAATTATTGAAAAATTACTGTATCAATACGAGCTCTATGGTATGCAACGATTTATGGCACAAATTGATTTTGGCGGTGTGCCATTCGATAAATTAATGAAAAATATTGAAATTATCGGGAACGATATTTTACCAGCAATTAGAAAATATACTGCAAAAAAATAGAAGTGATATACTATAAGATACTTGCTTAATAAAGCGGTTGATTGGAGTGTAGGCTGGGCGACTCCTTGGGGATCAGCAATAGAGGAACGAAGGCTAAAAGCATCACATCCTGTGATAACGCCTTCGTGACCAACATCTTGCTGCTGTCGCTACGTTGCACTCACGCTTTCGCGCAAAAAACATCTGTTGGCCCGAGACCCTACAGCGGAGCGAAGCGGCTCATCGGACGCCCCTAGGAAGCTCTGCTCTGCAAAAAAGCGAAGTGTCAGCGGCAAATGTTTTCTGTAGAGAAAGCGAAGCGGCAGCAACAAATGTTTTTTCTGTGCGAAAGCGAAGCGGCAGCAACAAATGTTTTTTCTGTGCGAAAGCGAAGCGGCAGCAACAAATGTTTTTGCCCAGCCGGAACGGAAATCACCCCCTCGTTTTACCGAGAAAACTTAATTTCATTGATTTAATAGTTTTTAATCAACATGACGTTGCATGAGAGAAAAATCTCATGTAGCGTTTTTTCGTGGCAACTTTTATTTTTGGTTGGCCCACTTGAACCATCGAGCATGACCATCAGGGCGTTCCATTATTCGGATAGATTCTATTTCACCTTGATCCATAAAATCTTGATGCAGTTGTATATCAAATAAATTGTTATAACAATGATAGAGAGGGCGTTCCATGCTGATCTCTTTTAATTGTTCAATTAGTTCAAGGCGTAACTCCATTGGGATTTGATTGGCCACATGCGTATGATAAACAACTAATTGCGCATCTTGATTAACATCTCTACTAATTTCTTTTATCAGTTTGAAAGCATCTCCTTTTATCAGTTCTAAATCAAGTTCTTTTAAAATAGGGAGTGCTTGATGTAATAAAAGTCTACGTTCTTGATGCTCAGGCCAAATTAATGCTTGGAGCCATCGAAGCTCTTCCTCATTATGAATATCAATCGGATTTAAATCGATCCCAATACGTTTACAAACAACAGGAGCATTTGTAATGGAAGCTGGAAGCGGTTCTCCGCGATTTTCTGAGGACAAAACGAAAGCGCTGTTTGAATGGTTTATATGAAGCTGTTGATTATAGCAGTAATTATATTGATCCATCCCAAGTTGAAGTCCTGCACTTGCCCCGATTTCTATTAAGGCTAAAGGTTTTTGATGGCGTTCATAAATTTCTGTCATCATCGGATAAAGGTAAGTACAACGGCGAATCTCATTAGTCTGAACTAGTTTTTCTTGAAATAAAGTCTTTAATTCATCTAAATGGGATAAGACGAACGCTTTAAAAACAGGATACACTTCATTTATTGGCTTTGGTGTTGTCGTTAAGGATGGATAAAAATTAACTAAATCGTCTTTGGTTGATGATAGTAAATACTGAACGCCAGCTAATAATAAATTAGGTACAGGTTGTCCTTTAGGGATAAATGCGGCAACTGTTAATATTTCATCATCATCGGCAATCTTATTGGCTAAATATTCATATAGTGGACTTGAATTTTCACATTCATTTTTGGCAAAAGTACGGAATTGCTTACTTAATTTAGCTAACATACGATTTTCCCCCTTTGTTAAAAGTAAACGAGCTAATTTTAGTTTATTATTGTCGGATAATTTAGTAAATTAAATATAGTTAATGAAGTTGATTAAAAAGATTAATCTTTCAGCGGGTGTTCAAATATCCGCTTAAACATACGGACGCAATTATGCCTAGGCATAAACGATTGAAAGAGGTAAGCGTTTGGATTATAAATGGATACAGTCTTTTGTAGCTGCCGCTAAAACTTGTAATTTTCGAGTAGCCACAGAAGAACTTCATTTATCGTAGCTAAGTATTACAGTTCATATGCATCAGTAAGAACAATAGGGTGATAGTTAATAAAATTATTTAATGTTTATTAACATGAATTCCCATATAATATTAATAGGAATATTTTAACTTTTTTCTACAAAGAAGGTAAAGCCATTGGCGGATGTCAGGAATCGAAAAGGAGAAGAGACGGAAAGAAAAAGCGAAGCGACGGAAGTTCCGAGCATAACGACGGAAGGAAAAGGCGAAGCGACGGAAAGAAAAGGCGAAGCGACGGAAGACCCGAGCAGAACGACGGAAGGAAAAGAAGGCGACGGAAAGTCCGCGCAAAACGACGGAAAGAACAGAAGAAGCGACGGAAGGCCCGAGCAGAACGACGGAAGGAAAAGAAGGCGACGGAATGCTCGAACAGAACGACGGATGGAAAAGGCGAAGCGACGGATGGAAAAGAAGGCGACGGAAGGCCCGAGCAGAACGACGGAAAGAAAAGACGAAGCGACGGAAGGCCCGGGCAGAACGACGGAAGGAAAAGGCGAAGCGACGGAAGACCCGAGCAGAGCGACGGATGGGAAAGAAGGCGACTGTAGTCCCGAGCAGAATGAGGGAAAGAAAAGGCGAAGCGACGGAAGACCCGAGCAGAACGACGGAAAGTCCGGGCAGAACGACGGATGGAAAAGGGTCCTGCTGCTGACACTACGCTTTCGCGCAAAAACTATTTGTAGGCCTAAGCGCAAAGCCGATTCTGGACGCAATTATGCCGAGTCATAATTTATTAAAGGTGTGGTTGTATTGAGAATTTTAATGGTTGAGGATCATGAAGATGTAAATGCAATGTTAACAGAATTGTTTGAGCAGGCAGATTATCAGGTAACAAGTGTGATGGATGGAATAGAAGGACATCGAGCATTTCTACAAAATGAATTTGATATTGTGCTTCTTGATATTATGCTTCCCTATAAAAGTGGTGATGAATTATTAAAAGAAATTCGCGCTATTTCGGATGTACCTGTTGTTATGATTTCAGCAAAAGATTTAGTGTCAACAAAAATTGATTTGCTTCGTTTAGGAGCGGACGATTATATTACGAAACCTTTTGATCTTGGTGAGGTTCTCGCTCGTATTGAATCGATATTACGTCGTGTTAAAAAAGCTACACCAATGAAGCAGCTGCAATACAAGGATATAGTGCTGGATGATGTCGCTAAGCGGGTTACAGTGGGTGGTGAGGAGGTCTTACTAACTGCAAAGGAATATTTACTGCTAGAATTGTTTATGGCAAATCAAGAAAAAGTATTCACGAAAGCAAATTTATACGAATCCATTTGGCAAGAAGAATATTTAGGAGATGAACATATTATTAAAATTCATATTAGTAATCTTCGACATAAATTGAAGACAAAAAATCCACAAGCAGATTATATCGAGACGCTTCGTGGTCTTGGCTATCGTTTACGTCCATAAATCATCCGTAATCTATACGTCATCTTTACTTTATCTATACCTTTCATGAGTAATCTATGAATATGAAAGGGAGGTGCTTAATATGGGAGAAACCATATTAAAAACAAATCAATTAACGAAAACATATAAAAAGCATACAGTACTTCACGACGTATCAATCGAATTAAAAGAAGGACGTATTTATGGGCTTATTGGTGAAAACGGTGCGGGAAAAACAACCTTAATGAAGATTGTTTCAGGGATTAGTTTTCAAACAGAAGGTTCATTTGAGTTATTTGGGAAATCATCTGACAAGGAAATACAGCAGCAACGAAAAAGGATTGCCAGTATGATTGAACAACCAGCGATTAGCCCTGATATGACCGCAAAAGGAAACCTTAAATATCATCGTTTAATGCGGGGGATTCCGAATGAGGAGCTAGAAGATGAAATACTGCAATTGGTTGGATTGACGAGTACAAACAATAAGAAAGCTAAGCATTTTTCACTCGGCATGAAACAACGTTTAGGCATTGCTATTGCGTTATTAACTAATCCAGAGCTATTGATTTTAGATGAGCCAGTGAATGGGTTAGATCCTATAGGTGTTGTTGAAATTCGTCAGCTTTTAACACGTCTTTGTGAAGAGCGACAGATGACGATTTTAATTTCGAGTCATAATTTACCAGAACTTTATCAAACAACAACTGATTATATCATTATTCATAAAGGGAAAATTATGAAACAAATGACGCAACAACAGCTCGACGAAGAATGTAGACATTATATTCGCATTGGTTGTACAGCTCCCGAACAATGTGCACATGTATTAGAAACAATTCTTAAAACACAAAATTTTCAAGTCATGCCAAATAAAACGATTAAATTGTATGATTTCTTAGAGAATCTTGGGGACGTATCAACCGCCTTATTTGAAAATGGGATAACACTTACGGAATTTAGTCTACAAGGAGACACATTAGAGAACTACTTCCTTACGTTAATTGGAGGTGAGCGCCATGTTTAATTTAGTACGTGCTTACCTCTATAAAACAACTAAATCCAAAATATTTTGGGTCTTACTGGCTCTTACAACATGTTCTGCAACAGCAATGTTTAGTATTGCTTATGGTATAGGCAATAACTCAATAAATGAAAGCATCAGCAACGTTGGTTTTTTACTATCTGATATGAATACGATGTCAATAGTAGGAGCAGTACTTGCCACTACACTTATTTGTTCAGATTTTGATACAAAAAATATCCATCATCCGATTATAAGCGGCTTTGCAAGAATCCAAATAGTCATAAGTAAAGCGATTGTTTTTTGGATCTTACTTATTGTTCTTGTAAGCCCTTATATCATCGTGACAATAATTGGTTTATCCATGGACAGCACGTTTAGTATGGGCGGGAAAGCAGCAGGTTTTTTAAGCATTCTAACGGCGACTACTAGTGGCAGCTTTGCCGATTACGTAACAATAATGAGCACTATGACAATAGTCTATCTTGCGCAGTTAACGACTTGTATTTTACTGGCGTTTGCCTTCAGAAAATCGGTGCTTGTAGTAGCTGCGTATTACATGATGTCCATGTTCTTTGGGCAAGTTGCTAGTTTTCAGGATTCATTTAAGATGGTAGATAAAGTATTGTCCTTCACACCCTATTCAGCGGAGTATCTTGCGATTAATGTAAGCATGAGTAAAGGTGATTTAATTTCGGCCGTCTCCATTTGTGTCGTATTTATAGTAGTCATTTTATATGTAACATTCATGACATTTAGAAAAGTAGAAATCAAGTAAGGAGATGGTAGGGGATGTGGATTGTGGCAATTGTAATCATTGTAGGATTACTATTTTATATTTTTTATATACAAAGGCAACTACAATTGATGAACATTCAATTGTCACAACGTCTACATGAGCAATATACACAGCCAATTAGCGTAGAGCTATTAAACAAAGAAATAAATCAACTAGTGGCAAATATAAATCGCATATTAATAGAATCACAAAAATCAAGGTCGTATATTAAGCGGGAAGAAAAATACTATAAGGAAATGATTTCAAACATTTCGCATGATTTTCGTACGCCACTCACTGCGATAAAGGGCTATCAACAAATGCTTTTAAAAGAACCCTTAACAGAAAAGCAGCTTGCAAAGCTTGAAATCGCACAAAAACATGTTGGAAGACTAGAGCAATTATTAGCAACATTTTTCGAATATTCCTATTTGCATAGTAATGAAGATAAGCCCAAAAAAGATCGTATTAATATTTCAAACATAGTATTTGAAGAGATTGCTGGTGCCTTTGTACAATTTGAACAAAAAGGAATAGCCGTCAACTTACCAAATTTTGAGCCGCTCATTATTCACTCTGATGAAGAAATGCTTTTACGCATTGTACAAAACTTAGTACGAAATAGTATCATGCATGCGCAAGGGGATGTAACGATCAAGATGTGGTTAGAAGAAGAACATGCATATATCTGTTTTCAAAATCCGATTGATGAAAATAGTCAACTAAATCCTAACCAGCTCTTTGATCGATTTTATACAACAGACAATTCCAGACGTAAAAATACTGGACTAGGGTTATCTATTGTCAGGCTGCTAGCAGAAAAATTAGGTGGAAGTGCAACAGCCAAAATAGAAGATGGCATGATTGAGTTTTTAGTGTGTTTAAAAAAGGATTTGAAATAGAAATAGCCATGCAGCTTAGTGCATCTTGGCAATAAGCCATTCTTCCACTTTAATCAGCGATGTTCGTGGTTCTATCAGCGATACTTATACTTTTATCAGCGATGTTCAGGGTTCAATCAGCGATACTTGAACTTTAATCAGCGATGTTCGAGGTTCAATCAGCGATACTTGAACTTTAATCAGCGATGTTCGAGGTTCAATCAGCGATTCTTATACTCTTATCAGCGATGTTCAGGGTTCTATAAGCGATTCTTGCACTTTAATCAGCGATGTTCGAGGTTCAATCAGCGATACTTCCGCTTTAATCAGCGATGTTCAGGGTTCTATCAGCGATTTTTGCACTTTAATCAGCGATGTTCAAGGTTCTATTAGCGATTCTTATACTTTAATCAGCGATGTTCAGGGTTCAATCAGCGATACTTGAACTTTAATCAGCGATGTTCGAGGTTCTATCAGCGATACTTGCAATTTAATCAGCGATGTTCAGGGTTCTATTAGCGATTCTTATACTTTAATCAGCGATGTTCGGGGTCCCAACAGCGATACTTGCATTTCTATCAGCAATTTTTTAGCTGGAAAAACAATGTTATAACTGTTGTATGGATATAAAACCATTGATAAAAAGCCCCTCCTAAGCACTCAGTTATCGTGCTAGGAGGGGCTTTTATTATTCTTATTTTTGGAACAAGGCATTAACCATTCCTTAGTAGTTATTACTCATGTGAATTAACCTTGCTGCGTTCACTTGCCTGGTCTTGTGCCGGTTGTTCCGACTGTTCCTGTTGCTCCAATTGTGTCGGTTGCTGCTCTGACTGCTCATTCTTCAATCCTAGTTTTTTGCGAATAAAGGCCCAAATCGCGCCTACAGCCAGCACAAGCACGATCCAAAATTTCTTCAATAGTGGGAGAATTATAGCAAAAAAGCCCACTTTTTTGGCAACCGCTAGACCCGCGCCTCCAAGAATTAATCCAGTCAAGCCGAATTCAGCTACCTTATCGGTCTTGCTGTCAAAATCCTCATACCGTTGTCCTTTCTTTAGGTTAAACTGCGACAGGATTTTGTTGTTAAACACTATACGATCCTTCTTCAAATTCTCCGGATCTGAGACGAGTATCGCCGAGATATAGCCTTCACGCGATAGAAGTCTAACATTGTAGTTAATAACGCCGTTGTTTTGATTATCATGTGCCAATAAAGACCATGACAAACTGTGTAAGTCGTTGTCGTAGAACGGAGGAACATCCCATTTGTCAACGAATAACTGATTTTCAGGACTTAATTCTTTATTCATTTCTTTCGTGCCTTCTTTGTAGCTTTCCAGCAAGGCGTCAGCATCGATATCTTTTTTTTCGTCATCTTTTATATGTCCAGATTTTGTATATTCGAAATAAACAGCCCAATTCTGTTTTTCATCCTTTGGGAAAACCACACCGATTTCTTCCCCGTTCAGTTCCATTCCGCTCTGCGTTATGTACTTTTTCGTATTTTCGGCATCAAGAAAAATAAAATCGCTACCTAATTGAAGTTCCGCTAAATTGGTTCCCACATCGACTTTCTGTCCACCTTCTACCCAATTCAGCTCCTCTTCGGCGTATGCGGGAACCGTACACGCCATCAAAATAAGTGTCATAACAGTTACTGATTTTAATAGTTTTGCAATAAACGATTTCAAAAATAGCTTCCTCCCAAATCTGTGTTCTTACGCTGCGGACGACTTGTCCTTATTTCCTTTAAATAAATGAATGCCTACTAGGACAGCGCCGATACCTGCAAAAGCAATTTCTACAAAGGTTTCGCCTCCGCCAAAAATTTTGCCAAAAACGGTAAATAGTTTGAATTGAATACCGAATTGCGGCAGTATGAATGCCCCTAACCCTAAAATTAAAAAAATAATACCAGTACGTAACATAACTAACCCTCCCCTTAATAATGGAAAATACTTTTGTAGATTATCATATAACCCAAAATGTGGCAACGATGTAAATAGTCATAAGTCTTCTGTAGTAATTATGAATCATTGGAAATGAAAGGATATTTCTAATGATTAGGGATTTTCTATATAAAAACGATTTACCAATGTAACGAATATTTAAGGATATTGAATTGTGCGGGCATAATTCAATATCCGGTCACATTATCTGTCCGAAAGCGAAGCGGCAGCACAGTTACGCCAATGCAAAATTGTTACCAAATTTTCGGGGTTGTTAGACAATAATTCGTTTTTATTGCTTTGTCTTTATGTTAACCTATTTTTAATTATAGTTATCGCACAAGACAGAAACTGGTAATATGAGGATGCCTAAAATATGCGATTGAATTTCATCAGTCATACACGGTTTAGTAGAAGTAAAGGGGGAAACAAAAAATGAAATACCTAACTCAGTCGATTTTTAAAAATGAAAATGGCAGAAAAATAAATTTCTAGAAACTGATCCAGGCAAGAATAAATCAAAAAGTCTTGGCTGACTATTTTACATCGTTGGTGCTAAAGTAAGAACTGAGAAAAAATAAAATATTTAGTATGACATAAATAATGAGAAATGGAGTATTATTGAGAAAATAAAATCCTAGTCAAAGAAATGTTTTTTAGGACAATACATAAGATTCAAGAAGATAAAGTTCAGTTTGCTTAGTAAATGCAAATGCAGTTGTGAAAATATCGAAGCATTATTGTACGAAACAACTTACAACACCATTTTTAATATAATGGAAATTATTAATGGTTATTCAAAAGATGATTTACAGTTAGATATTATTGAAAAAGATAGTAAAAATTCTTAAAAGGAAAATCTTCAGTTATATGATGCTTGTGTAAATTTCATCAAAGCTTTTTTTGTGTTCTTGCGTACGTAGATAGGTATAGGGGTATAAATTCTTGAAAATAAAAGTGATGTGTTATAATAGGGGTAAGAAAAAGACCGTATGGCGCTTGTAACACAACGGTCAAGTAACAAAACAAACGCTTCAAGAGCGATTGGCAAAACGAAAGTAAAAGCACTTTAACCCTGCTTAGGTTTTTCGCTACAATTCCTTCCATAGTTGATTCTGCATGATTGGTTGTATCTTCTGAACAACCAATCATGCAGGTAACAAGACCTGTAATTAAAAGCATAGAAATAACTAATTTTTTTTCATTTTTAGTTGAGTTTTTCAAATATGAATAAGGCTCCTTTCTATTTTATTGACTCATTAACTAGTCTTATATACTATCTTCAAAAGGAAGGAAAACTCTACAGAACAATCTTAACGATTCCTTAAAAGTTTTCATCCTATTATGTTGCGTCTAATTTATCACAAAATTTTGATTTTTACATCAAAAGCTCCTTTAAAATGACACTATACTTTTGCTCTAAAACTCATCAATTTCTAATCTATGCTCAGATAGTGCGAGGTTTCTTAGAGAATATATTGATTTTACTAAATTAGATGAACGTAGTATGAACTCTTACCAGGTTACAAATAATTGCTAAGAAATGCGTGAATATGTAGTACTACTTCCTTGTCCTAACTTTGCGCTAGGTGTTCTCTTAACACAATATAGTTGAATACAAAAATTCAAAAGGTAACCTTAATGACTTTCTGAATAAAGATATTTTGTTTGAAAATTCTTGGAAGGGAAACTTCTGAGATTAATGAAATTGTATTTGACGATGTTCCAGGAAAAAGAGATTTTATATCGTTTTTTTTCGATAGCAATAGGTATATTCCGTCGAAAATGAGGGTGATGATGCTAACACATTGTTGAGGCAAAAGATAGAAGGATAGATTACTCGGATGACTTTGAGAACTTTGTTTTGTTTCATACCCATTAATATTTTCTCGTGCAGAATTAGATTGGTAAAAGAGTATACTGTCAGCGAGGTAGTAGGGATTTTCACCAATCGTCAATGGAGAAGTCATAACGGCAGATGGTGCAGAGACGATAGTGAAGGCAATTGATGAAGAAATTAAACAAAATCCTGTTTATTAACATGAAAACAGCTTGTTAGCATAAAGCAACAAGCTGTTTTTTTATATGTTGATGAATAGTCGCTATATCGCTATTTTTCACCAACCACGTACGTATTGCACTGGAGGTTTAACTTCTTCTCTTAAATCTTTAGCAGCATGAAGTGGCCAATAGGGCTCGCGCAGAAGAACACGCGCTAGGAAGATTAAGTCAGCACGATTATTTTGTAAAATTTCCTCTGCTTGAATAGCTGTCGTAATGAGGCCGACTGCTCCAGTTGGAATATCAGCACCATGCTTAATCGCTTCAGCATGCGTTACTTGGTAGCCTGGAAAAACATTAATATGGGCTTGCACGACGCCACCTGTAGAAACATCCACTAAATCGACTCCCTGTGATTTCATCCAACGGCTGAAGACAATGAAATCATCCATTGTTGTACCATCTTCTGCATAGTCCTCAGCGGAAACGCGTACAAGTAAAGGGCCATCCCAAACACTTCGAATAGCATCGATGACTTGACGTAATAATCGATAACGATTTTCTTGAGAGCCACCGTATTGGTCATTGCGTTTATTCGTTGCTGGTGATAAAAATTCACTTATTAAGTAGCCATGTGCTCCATGGATTTCAAGAACGTCAAAGCCTGCTTTAGCTGCCCGGACAGCTGCTTGTGTAAATGCTTCTACAACATATTCAATGTCTTCTAGTGTCATTTCAGTTGGCGTTTTAAAAGCATCGCTAAATGCAATAGCTGATGGGGCAAATATTTCTCCATCTACAGTTGCTTTACGTCCAGCGTGTGCCAGCTGTATGCCAGCTTTTGCTCCGTATACTTTCATTCCTTGAACTAATTGACTTAAACCTTCAATATGAGCGTCATTCCAAATACCAAGATCGTTACTAGAAATACGACCCTCTGGTACAACACTTGTAGCTTCGACAATAATTAAACCAACTTGACCAGCAGCCCGCGTTGCATAATGTACTTGGTGGAAAGGTGTGACAAGTCCATCATCCTGTGCCGAGTACATACACATCGGCGCCATCACTACACGGTTTTTTAAAGTGATATTTTGCAATTGATAAGGTTCGAATAATTTAGCCAATTTAAAGCCCCCTAATCCCTAGTGATATACTTTATTTTGGCATACATTATTTACTATTTGCAAGTAATCGAGATCGAGCTTCAGCTTCTTTAATGCATGCTTCAATGGCTTCATTAAATTGATATTGCTCAAGAGCTTTAATTCCAGCTTCTGTTGTACCGCCCGGACTGGTTACTTTTTGGCGTAATACATCAGGCTCATCGACGGATTGCTTCAGCATTTCTGCAGTACCAGCAAGTGTTTGTGTCATTAATAGTCGTACTGTATCCTTCGAGAGACCGACCTTTGTACCAACCCGTTCAAATGCCTCCATTAAATAATAAATATATGCTGGCCCACTCCCGGAAAGGGCAGTTACAGCATGTAATTGATCCTCATCTACCTCAATAACTGAACCAATCGCCTCTAAAAGCTGTAAGAAAAGAGCGCGTTGTTCTGCTGTTACTTCGTCATTAAAGGCAATCCCGCTCGCAGACATCCCAATAGTCGCAGAAGTATTAGGCATAACGCGTGCGACTGGACGAGCACCTAAATGTTCTGTAATAGTAGTAATGGCAATACCAGCTAAAATAGAAAGTACGGCTGATTGCTCTGTAATTTTAGGCTTTAGCTCACGCATCGCTACAACGGCATCTTTTGGTTTCATCGCTAGAATGACTAAATCAGCCTGCTGATAAATAGCATCATCAAAATTGCTATTTACATTATATGTGTCGTGTAAAAATTGTAAGCGTTCCTTGTCTGTGCGATTGGTGACGTAAATTTCTTGTGCTGTAAATACCTTTTGTTTAATCCAGCCTTGAATCAATGCCTCTGCCATAGAGCCTGCACCAATAAATAGTATTTTTTTCATGATAAAACCTCCAGTTCTCGAAATCAATTTCGCCTTGGCGCAATTGTAGCTGCCGCTTCGCTTTCGCTACAGAAGACATTTGTAGCTGCCGCTTCTTTCGCTACCCAAATATCTGCTGAAATGAAGATAAAAAAAAGCGCTCCCGTCCTTATAAAGAAGGACGAAAACGCTGTTGTTTCCGCGGTACCACCTTTGTTTGCCAATTGGCACAACTCATAGCCCTTTTATCGCAAGGGAAACGGTTATGTTTTCATAACTGCTCAGAAGTAGGTTCGGTAATGGGAGCGGGTGATGTGTCACTTTCAGCAAATGTAACACTCTCTAAGACACCTTCACCAATTACGTACTTGGCTTCATCAACGCACGATAATAATTAGATTATTCAAAATTATATTAATAATACGTCAACCTGTCAACAGGAGGGTGACGAAAAGAAGAAAAACTTGTAAAATAGAATGAATAGGTATTCACTAGTTGCATTAAAGGGGGAAACAGCTTTTGTCTATACACAAAATAGAAATACCAACACCCTATGAAGTAGGAGATGTGAATGCATTTGTTGTAAAAGGAGATGCATTGACCATTTTTGATGTTGGTCCAAAAACAATGGAAGCCTATGAAGCACTTAAAAGGGGTATTCGAGCAATGGGCTTTGATATGCGAGATATTGAACAGGTTGTGTTAACCCATCATCATCCAGACCATGCAGGTTGGGTGGATGCCTTTCCGAACGCAGAAATTTTAGGGCATGCATATAATGATAAATGGCTTCGTCATGACGAGGATTTTTTACGTTACCATGTGCAGTTTTACAGTGAGCGCTTATTTGAGCACGGAGTTCCTCAACAATATATCCAGCCGAGTGTCCATGTCCGCCGTGAAATAGAGCTTGTAGGTGAACGCCCTTTAACACAAATACTTAACGATGGAGATGAAGTGCCAGGACATCCAGGATTAAAGGCTATTGAAACTTTAGGACACGCACAAAGTCACTTAATATTCTGGGATGAAAAAACTCATGATGTAATAGGTGGAGATTTATTGCTTGCAAAAATAACGCCAAACCCATTAATTGAGCCACCACTAGACCGTACATTAGGACGTACTAAATCGTTACTACAATATAATGAATCACTAGAAATTTTACGTCGATTACCCGTAAAAAAGATGTATACAGGACATGGTGCTGAGCTAGAGAATATTCCTGATTTAATTGATAAACGACTAGAACGGCAGCATCAGCAATCTTTGAAGGTTTGTGAATTATTTGGAGATGAACCATTAACTGCTGTACAAGTAACGAAGCGCTTTTACCCAGCTGTTTTTCAGCGTCAGTTTGGTCTGACGTTGTCCAAAACGCTCGGCTATTTAGATTACTTAGAGGCTAACAATTTCATTACATCAACTAAAACGGAAGAAGGTATCTATTTATTTCAAAGGAAGTAGGTTTAAATATGAACATGAATAAAAAGACCATCTTCGTTACAGGTGCAACAAGTGGTGTAGGATTGAAAATTACAGAATTATTAGTAGCACAGGGTCATACAGTTTATGCAACAGGACGCAATGCGGTTGCATTAAAAGCATTAGAACGCATAGGCGCCAATGTGATCCAAGCAGATTTAATTAATTTAGCTACAATCGATGAAGTATGCGCACAACTACCGCCTCTTGATGTAGCTATTTTATCTGCAGGGGTAGGTAAATTTGGCAATGCAACAGACTTAGCAGATGAAGCGATTAGACAAATGGTAGAGCTAAATGTCAGTGTACCGATGTATTTAGCAAAACGTCTAGCAGAACCTATGATACAACGTCAGCAAGGTCAATTAATCTTCATCGGCTCACAGGCAGGAAAGGTAGCGACACCTAAGGCTAGTGTTTATGCTGCTACAAAGCATGCGATTGTCGGTTTTACAAATGGGCTTCGCATGGAACTTGCTCCGTATAATGTTAAAGTTACGGCGATACATCCAGGTCCAATCGATACACCATTTTTAGATAAGGCGAGTGATGAAAGTGGCTATCGCGAGTCTTTAGGAAGATTTTTACTTACAGCTGAAGAAGTGGCACAAGCTACAGTAAAAACGATTGAACGACCAGTTCGAGAGGTTAATTTACCAAGGGTCATGGGGTTAACAAGCAAGCTGTATGCAATGGCACCTGCAACTGTTGAATTTTTAGGTAAGTCATTTTTCAATAAAAAATAGGTTAGTCAATTATGCCTCAGCAGAATTGTAACTGTCGCTACTGAAAATAATTACTGAAAGAAGTTAAACTGTAAACGTACTCAAGTTGAGTGTTTACAGTTTTTTTATGGACCTTCATTTGCATCGGACGCCCTCTGGGAAATCAACCACATGTAATAATGATGAAATTTCTAAAAACACCCATTTGTTGACAATACATTTCATTTAGATTAACATTTAAGTTAACTAAAATATTAAGGCTGGTAAAGATGACTGAAAATATAAAACAAATTGTCGATGACATTAATCAATATACTTATGAAATGAATGTAAAATTAGCGAAGGCTCAAGAAGCTCTATTTAAAGATGATTTATCGATGAAACAAACGATGGTAATTGATTATGTACACAAGCATAAAAAATGTACAATGGGTGAAATTGCGCACTATATGGAAATCTCTCCAAGTGCTGTGAGTCAAATAGTAGCGAGACTTGAAAAAGAAAACTACCTTAAACGCGATATTAACCCAAATAATCGCAGGGAAGTGGTTGTTCTGTTAGCTGAAAACGGAGAGGCATATTATCATCGGGATGAACAAATTAATAAGCTTATTCTTGATAAAATTTATAGTAAAATGCCTGTGGAAAATTTAGAACAATTGCGTAGTTTAATCCAGCGCTTATATCAAATTGTTGAGGAGGAAATTGAAAATGGATTGGAATAAAGTAAAAAAACAGCTTGAAAATACGTTTAATGGTACTGTTTTACTTGCACAAGATGAGACAATTATATTGCAAGGTGCCTATGGCGAAGCTTCAATAGAAACACACGCGCCCATGGGACTTCATCAACGTTTTAACTTAGCTTCTGTATCGAAGCCGATTACAGCATTGGGAATTTTACTTTTAGTACAAGATAAGAAAATAACATTTGATGATGATATTAGCCAATGGTTTGATAATTTACCTTATACAAATATTACTGTGCGCCACTTATTACACCATACATCAGGTTTGCCTGATTATATGGCATTGTTTTCAAATTGGGATGAAACAACAGCTGCCACAAATGAAGATGTTCTGCAGCTATTAATTCAATATGCACCACCTCGACTATTTGTAGCAGGTGAGAGAATGGAATACTGCAATACAGGTTATGTCCTATTAGCTCTTTTAATCGAGCGTGTGGCGAATAAAAGTTTTACTGAATTTATGGATGAAGCTATATTTAAACCTTTAAATATGATGCATACAACTGTAACGTCCACTACTTTTACAAAACAATTTACGAATGAAATTGCGCATGGCTACGTGTTTGATGTGTATTCCGGGCAATATGTGGACCCTTCAGAATTTGATGAAACGAAAAGTACTACTTGTTTAAATTATATAACTGGCGATGGCGGAATCTATTCAACAGTAGAGGACTTATGGAAATTAGGGCGTTCTGTTATTCAAGCACAACTTTGGGATGAAGCTTTACTTGAGCAAGCCTTTACGCCCTCAGCTCTTACCGCAGAGCAACCTTTTTCTTATGGTATGGGCTGGATTATTTATGAGGATGAACAACTGGGGAAATGTGTATGGCACAGCGGTGGATGGCCTGGGTATGCCACTACATTTAAAATTTATCCACAATCTAAGACAATCTTTGTATTTTTACGCAGTAAAGAACAAGAAGTGGATTATGAAATAGCTATTGGTGAAGCGATTGAAAAAGCAGTAAAAACACATGAATTCCATTTACCGAAAAAGCCTGAACAATATAAAGCTGTGCATTTACCAGTCGAAATTTTACAGAGCTATGAAGGTAAATATCAACTCCAAGAACAACCTGAACATACAGTGGAAATAGCGTTACAAGAGGACAATCGCTTATACATTTTCCTACCTGCTACAATGCCACTTGAGTTACATGCGATAAAAGAAGATGAATTTTTCTTACGCAGTTTAGGCATTCTCGTAACGATAAAGCATGATATATTAACAGTGAATAATGATGGTCAAAAAACGATCGCTAAAAAAATAACCGACCACGTGCTTAAAGGTTAATAAAATGTTTTTGTAGATTAATAAGAACAAATAAAACCGTTGTGCATAATGAATTCACAGATTGTAGATGTTAGCTTTTTTAGTTTCTATAAAACTGAATTGTAGTCTTAACAATGAGTACTTTGTGAAGAGGTACTGAACAATCGAGTTTCGTTTTCCAACTAAACTACACATAAATTAATATTTATCTTTTAGTTGTCATGAGAACTCATTTTACACAATGGGTTCTTTTTAATAGCGTTTAAAAACAAAGAATTATAAAAGACATGCAAGATAAGTGAAGCGTTTAGTTGGAATGAAGGATGGGCGACTTCTCGGGATCAGCTTCACATATGAGACCTTGAAGCGAGCAACGCAAGTGAAGCGGCCCCATCTGGAAATCAACTCCCCGTATTGCAGAACAGCCATTTACTATCCCGAAATTAATACTATATACATTCATGTTGCGCGTAAAAAATCGTTTTTTTCGAGAAAAACTATTCATAGTTTGTACAAGCGCTTAAAGTGTTGTAATGACACACTTTTTACAATAAACATAAAAGTCTATAAATTTATAAAAATACACTTGTTTTTATTTTTATAACATGATACTATTCGTGTATAAAGTTTTAAATGAATGTATAAACATACATATCTAATAGATTAATTGGAGGCGCGTTTTTATGGCGAATAAAAAAGTAGTATTAGCATATTCAGGAGGTCTTGATACTTCTGTAGCAATTCCGTGGTTAAAAGAACAAGGCTGGGACGTTATTGCAGTTTGTCTTGATGTTGGTGAAGGGAAAGACCTTGAGTTTGTAAAAAATAAAGCTCTTCAAGTAGGAGCAATTGACTCATATATGGTAGATGTGAAGGATGAATTCGCTGAAGAATATGCATTAATCTCATTACAAGCTCATACTTGGTATGAACAAAAATATCCACTAGTATCGGCACTTTCTCGTCCATTAATTTCTAAAAAACTAGTGGAAATTGCAAACCAAGTGGGTGCGGACGCAGTAGCTCATGGTTGCACAGGTAAAGGTAATGACCAAGTTCGTTTCGAAGTTTCTATCAAAGCGTTAAATCCAGACTTGGAAGTTTTAGCACCTGTACGTGAATGGGGCTGGAGCCGTGATGAGGAAATCGAATATGCAATGAAACATGATGTACCGATTCCTGCAACATTAGATTCACCATTCTCAATCGACCAAAACTTATGGGGCCGTGCAAATGAAGCGGGTGTAATGGAAGATCCATGGGTATCTCCACCAGAAGAAGCATACGGTTTAACAGTTTCTGTGGAAAACGCTCCAGATGAAGCGGAATACGTAGAAATTGAATTCGTTGCAGGTAAACCAGTATCGTTAAACGGTAAAGAAATGAAGCTTGCCGATTTAATTCAAGAGCTAAACGCAGTAGCTGGAGCACACGGTGTTGGTCGTATCGATCACGTTGAAAACCGTTTAGTTGGTATTAAATCCCGTGAAGTATATGAAATTCCAGGAGCAAAAGTTCTATTAACGGCTCATAAGGAACTTGAAGACTTAACGCTTGTAAAAGAGTTAGCACACTTCAAGCCAGTCATTGAGAAAAAATTATCTGAATTAATTTATGATGGCTTATGGTTCTCTCCATTACGTGTAGCACTGGAATCATTCCTTGCTGAATCACAAAAGTTTGTCAACGGAACGGTGCGCGTGAAGCTTTACAAAGGTCATGCAATTGTGGAAGGACGTAAATCTCCAAATTCACTTTATAGTGAAAAGCTAGCAACATATTCAAAAGAAGATCAATTCAACCATGCTTCAGCAGTAGGCTTCATCGAATTATGGGGTCTGCCAACAGTGGTTAACTCTTCAGTAAATAAAAAATAATCTTTTGACAGCAGGGTGTAGTGTAGCATTAAACGCTGTACTACACCTTTTTCAAAAAGAGTTAAGGAAAAGGTGAGCTGTTATGACAAAACTTTGGGGCGGGCGTTTCCAAAAATCAGCAGAAGCATGGGTGGACGAGTTCGGCGCATCGATTGGCTTTGACCAACAGCTTGTTCTAGAAGACCTTGAAAGTAGCGTAGCACATGTTACGATGCTTGGCGCAACAGGAATTTTACCAGCAGCTGACGTAGAGACCATTCTCGGTGGCCTTGCACAATTACAAGAAAAAGCAATAGCAGGTGAGCTTGAATTTACAGTTGCTAATGAAGATATCCACTTAAATTTGGAAAAAATGCTCATTGATTTAATTGGTCCTGTAGGTGGTAAGCTGCACACTGGCCGTAGCCGAAATGACCAAGTAGCAACGGATATGCATATTTTCTTGAAAAAGCGTGTGAAGGAAACAATCGGTTTAATTGAGATATTCCAAAAGACGTTGCTTGAAAAGGCTGAGGAGCATGTAGAAACAATTGCTCCAGGCTATACTCATTTACAACGTGCGCAACCAATCTCATTTGCCCATCATTTGATGGCCTATTTCTGGATGTTAGAGCGTGATAAACAACGCTTTACGGAGTCGCTTAAGCGTATTGATATTCTGCCTTTAGGTGCAGGTGCCATGGCAGGTACTACTTTCCCAATCGATCGCTTAAAATCCGCGGAGCTTTTAGGCTTCAGCGAAGTTTATGCGAACTCGATGGATGCAGTAAGTGACCGTGATTTTATCGTTGAATTTTTAAGTAATTCATCATTATTAATGGCGCATTTATCTCGGTTTGCAGAGGAAATTATTTTGTGGTCGACAGATGAATTTAAATTTATCGAATTAGATGATGCCTTCTCAACAGGTTCTTCTATTATGCCACAAAAGAAAAATCCTGATATGGCGGAGTTAATCCGTGGAAAAACGGGACGCGTTTACGGTAACTTAATGGGCTTATTAACGGTTCTGAAAGGAACACCGTTAACATACAACAAAGATATGCAGGAAGATAAAGAAGGTATGTTTGATACAGTTCAGACAATTCTTGGTTCATTAAAAATCTTTGAAGGTATGATTCGCACAATGACTGTCAATACTGAGCGTTTGCACCAGGCAGTACACGCTGACTTCTCCAATGCTACGGAGCTTGCAGATTATCTAGCGACAAAAGGTATGCCTTTCCGTGAAGCACATGAAGTGACAGGAAAACTTGTATTCACATGTATTCAACAGGGCATCTACTTATTAGATTTACCGCTTGCAGACATGAAAAAAGAAAGTGAGCTTATCGAAGCGGATATTTACGATGTATTAGCACCTGAAGCTGCTGTTCGTCGTCGTCATTCTTTAGGTGGAACAGGATTTGATCAAGTACTTACCCAAATTGAAAAGGCAAAAGCCTGTCTCGCGTAACTATAACTTAGCGTGCATGTCCTTGTGACTTTTGCATAGATATTCATTAAAGCTGTCCAGTGAGGCACTATGAAAAAACATTTTCCTTTTTCGTTAGAGCCAGAGGGTGACACGAAAAAGAGACCCTTACATAGGTGAAGGACAATCCCCAATTCTGGAGACGCGGAATTGGGGTTTTTGTGTAAAGAAATAACAATGGGGGGATTGTCAAAATGAATGAGCGTTTTACAAAGGGGTTAGAAACAATTAAACAGTATGTAACAAAGGAAGAAGCGGCACGAATGATTGAGGCAGATGTACTAGCTGACATAGCACCAGATTTACGCAAAATGATTATTGAATTTGCCTATGGTGATGTTTATTCACGACCAGGGCTAGATGCAAAGAGCCGTGCACTTGTTGTCATTACAGCGGTAGTAACTCAAGGTGCTGCCCCACAAACAAAAACCCATATTAAACGTGGTCTACATGCAGGTTTGACACAGACAGAAATTGTGGAAGCATTATTACAATTAGTACCATACATTGGTTTTCCGCGTGTCCAAAATGCTTTAACCATTGCACAACAAATCTTTCAAGAAGAAGCTTAGGAGTTTTAATTTTATAACATTGCATATTACATGAATAAACATTTACGAAACGGTTCATATTAAGAGCGGAATCACTTATTAATCTAAAATGATTGGGAGGATGTAGAATGAGTAGTCAAACACCCAAAGACCAGGAATCTCAGGAAAGTCCGCCACAACTGTATAGGGTGAGCTTCTAAAATCTTATGGAATCAGTGAGGCAGAGGATATTCTGTTTTGCTGTATCTTAAGAAGAAGCAAAAACCGATACAGATCAAATCAAATAGAAATAAGTGTTCATGGGATCCAGAATTTTTCTGGGTCCTTTTTTATTGCGCATTTTAGAGAGAAATTGACTTTTGTAGAAATCTGTATTACTCTGTGTATAACAGATTTCTGTTTGGTGATAAGCGATACAGATGGGAGGGGTAAAATGAATATTCATTTAGATCCAAGCAGTGAATTACAGCTCTATAAACAATTAGCGAATCAGTTAATTGAGCTGATTGCTAAAGGAAAGCTAAAAAATGGTGATACTTTACCTTCAGTTCGTTCAATGGCTACAGATTTAGGGATTAATGTCAGCACGGTTAGTAAGAGCTATCATGAACTTGAAGAAAAAGGTTTAATCGAATTAAAGCCGAAAGCAAAGGCGATCATTATTGGTGGTCAAAAAAAAGAACTGCAAGAGGCGGAAGTTGAAAAAGTAGAAAATGCATTAAAACTAATTATGGCAGAGGCCATTGCACGGGGTCTCGAAAAAGATCAAATGACAAGTTTGTTTCATCGAATTTTAAAACAATGGAAGTAGGGGAAATATGCTTTTTATATTAAGCATCTTTATCTTTGTAGGTGTATTGGAAACTGTAACACCATATTTAGCGAGAAAAACAACTGTCTTTGGTGTATCTATTCCAGAACCTTATGTGCAACATCAACAATTACTTATTTTTAAAAAGCATTACAGCATGATGGTCGGGAGCATAGTAGTTGCATGTTTTATAGGTCAAATTTTACTACTGTTTACGTTCATTCAAGAAGAGCAATTTGTTTTATTATCCTTTGTTTTGCTGTATGTCGTGCTTCTCATAGCAGCTGGACTTTATATGTTTTATCATATAAAAACAAAAAAACTAAAAAAACAAGAAAATTGGGAAGCGCATGTAAAAACTGTTTATGTGATGGATTTATCTTTTCGAGATCGAGATGAAGTACTTTCACCTACATTTTTCGCATTACCGATTATTATCACTTTAGCATTGATTACTTTTACCTATATGAATTACAATGCCATCCCAGATGTTTTTGCTACCCATTGGAATGCAGCAGGTGAGGTAGACGGTAGGACTGAAAAAACATGGCTAGCAGTTATTGTAATGCCACTTATTTTACTAGGGATACAAATTAGCTTTTTCATCATCAGTATCGGTATGAAAAGTGCCAAAATACAATTGAGTGCACAAGCAAAAGAAGCTTCAGCAAATCGAGAGCTTAACCAGCGTAAATATGGTAGCTGGTACTTAGCTGCGATTAATTATAGTATGACATTTGTTCTTGTTGTTTTACATTACACGACAGTTATTTTAAAAAATCAAACAGCTCCTTACTTTTTCCCGCTTTTTATTGTTTTTATGTTCGTCTCTTTAGGGGGACTTATCCTGTTAATTTGGAAGTTAAGTAACAGTAATGAGCGCTTTGATGATTTACAGACAAACGAAACAGCTGCAGACGATGATCGATACTGGAAATGGGGGATTGTTTACATCAATAAAAATGATCCTTCACTATTAGTGCAAAAGAAATACGGCGTTGGTTGGACTGTGAATTTAGCGAATAAATGGAGCTATATCATTTTACTTGTAATATTTTTACCGATCTTATTAGTCATTTTCATTTAGAGGGAGGATTTTATGAAAAAACTATTATTTTTTTGTTGTACACTTTTATTATTAGCAGCATGCGCACAAAAGGAGGACAACACAAAAGGTAAAGAGATAAAGGAGGACAATAAAATGAATGAACAGCTAGTAGGTAAATGGGAAGGGAATATTAAAACGCCAAACGGAGCGCTTCCGATTATCGTCGATTTGCAGAAAGATAGTGGGACATTATCAGTACCAGCGCAAGGATTATCCAATTATCCATTTAAAAGCATCAAATACGATGGTGATCAAGTGAGTGTTTCGATTAATTTAAGTGGCTCGGCTGTTGTCATTAACGGAACATTAAAAGATGGGCAAATTACAGCAACGTTTCAACAAAATGGTGGCAAATTCCCACTTGTCTTAAAGCCATTTAAAGAACAACCAGTTACGTATGAAACGTCTAAGATTCCTGTTAAAGATGGTGCGTTAACAGTGGCTCTTCAAAAGGCAAGCAAGGAGCCATCTCCAGTTGCACTTATTATCGCAGGCTCTGGTCCAACTGATAAGGATGGAAATTCAGCAATAGCTGGTAAAAATGATAGCTTAAAAATGATAGCGGAAGGGTTAGCAAAAGACGGTATTACTACTGTTCGCTATGATAAACGTGGACTTGGCGATAATCAGTCCCTTTTAACTAAGGAAGAGGATATTACGATTGACCAATACGTAGATGACGCAGTTCAAGTGATTAATACCCTTTTAGCCGATAAAGCGTATTCGAGTGTTCATATTATTGGACATAGCGAAGGCTCACTGATCGGTTTACTAGCAGCACAAAAAACAAAAGTAGAGTCCTTTGTTTCTATAGCAGGTTCTGGTAGACCAGCTGATGAAATTTTGTTAGAGCAATTAAAAGGTCAATTATCGCCAGAGCTTCTAAAAGAATCAACAGATGCTCTTGCATCCTTGAAAAAAGGCGAGCTAGTGAAGAACGTTTCTCCAGATTTACAGTCACTCTTCCGTTCTTCAGTTCAACCATATATGATTTCATGGTTAAAATATAATCCTGCAAATGAGTTAGCGAAAGTCAATAGCCGAGTTTTAATACTTCAAGGAACAACCGATTTACAAGTAGTTACAACGGATGCGGAAGCGTTAAAAAAAGGTAAGCCAGATGCCAAGCTTGTATATATGGACGGCATGAATCATGTGTTAAAAAATGCCCCAGCAGATCGTACGAAAAATGCAGCAACCTATTCAGACCCATCATTACCACTTCATAAAGAATTACTGCCAGCCATTCAGCAGTTTATTATGAATGGAGGTAGAGACTGAGCTATCCACGGTAGAAAGGTGAATACTTGCGCGAAGTGGAGAAATACATTCGGGAAAAAAGTAATGCTCTTAATTAGTATTTAAGCATAACTGAAACATGTAGAAATTTAAGCGCATTAATTGTTGCTGCACAATTAGCGTGTCGATTTTTATTTCAGGAGTAAGTATAGAGGCGGGACAGAACTCGATTATTTTGAAAAATAGCGAAAATGAATAATAACTTTTCCGCCTCAAATATTCTTTCCTAAATCAAAAAAATGTTAGACCCATTGTATCTTGGTCTAACATTTTTTCTTTTTGTCCCAGCCTCTTGCTTTCATTTTAATAGGATAGAATTGATATAACTCAATGTTAGAACTTTTCAATATATAAAATCCTCATTAGATAATTATTTTATCAATCTTTGAATAAAGTAGTTCATAAACTTTGTTATCAAAGACAGTAGTATCAACATCTATAAATTCAAAATCGAGTCCTTCAATACTGAACTCATTATTAAATTCACCATCATATTCTAGCAACATTTTTTTATATTCTTCATAGTTTGTTGGATATATGTGTCCAGGATGTCTTTCACCTGAAGCATCTCTTGCAATTGCTCGTTCAAATAGTATCTGCTTATCAGCAAAACAGCGTATAATAATAGGTATATAAGTATGTCTATCTTTTAAATCATTTATTTTTTTTGCTAATATCTTAAAGTTAATTTGGTTACTTTCTAATATAAAGCTACTTCCTGTTTCAAGTAATTTATCTGTAAAAAAGTAAAGTAATTGATAACTTGTGCTGCCTAATTTTGTACACCAGTCTCTATCACGCCATCCTATATTATCAAATAATAATTCTTTAATAGTATCTCTGCTAATTAATGGGAAAGTGTAATTAGAAGCAATTCCTTTAGCAATAGAAGTTTTACCCGCACCACAAGGACCAAAGATAATTAATAGAAATTTTTTTTTCATAACTTAAAATCTCCTTTTTAATTTCAAACACTTCTTGATATATGCATAACAAACTTATTGTAATCTTTCAAAATTCTAGGATAATATAACGTATTAAAATGATTAAACAAAACTAAATTGTTATTTATAACTACTTTATTACTTTAAGAGGCTTAACGACGCATTCTCTCAATTTCCTCTAACTTTTTTAAAATAGTTTTTCCAACTAACAAAATAAGCTTACTCTGTTCAATTCAAGCACGATGTATTAAACTTTATGAAACAAACAGGTGTTTCTTAAAAGTACGATGAATCGAAATCAACTAAATTAAAAAGAAGGTTTTATTATGTATAGCATTGGGAAATTTTCGAAACTGTGTAATGTTCCTGTAAAAACGATTCGTTATTATAGCGATCTTGGGTTACTCGAACCATCCTTGATAGAAGAAGTGACGGGCTATCGTTATTATGATTACGATAAAATGAAAGAACTAAATACTATACAGGTACTTAAACATTGCCATTTTTCATTAAACGAAATTGAACAGATTATTAAAGGGAAAAGTGATAAGCAAGATTTAGAGATAAGATTAAATAAAAAAGTTCAGGAATTAGAGCACCAACAAAAAGTAATCGCTGAACAACTTCAAAATATTGTCCAAGTGAAACATTCAATTAGGAACACTGAGACGTTTAATCCAAAGTCAAAGCCAATATTATCAAGTTGTTACATAGAAGAACGTCCAAACATACAGGTGTTTTCTATCCGTGAAAAGATACATATTATAGAAATGGATAAGCTAGTACAAAAATTATTTGAACGAATATATGCGTATCAATTTGAGATAGAGGGGGCGCTTGTTGCAATTTTTCACGAAAGAGAAAGGAACCAAAATATAGCAGATGTTGAACTACTGTTACCAGTAAAAGCAACTCAACAAGGGGAGTATACTAAAGTAATATCAGAAGGCAAGTATGCTTGTATAAATGTAACGGGACCGTATTCAGAGTTACATTTTGGCTATAGTCGCTTGCAGGAATGGCTGACTGAGCAATCCCTTCAGGCAGAAGGGACATTTATGGAGCAGTACATAATAGGTTTAATCCCAACTGAAGTTGTAAATCCAATTAATATTAAACCAAATATTGAGCTACATCCAAATGATTTTTTGACAAAAGTATTTGTGAAACTAAGAAACTAGCTAAACTCTCCAGTAGCTGGAGACTTTATTCTGTATTTAGCAAGGTAAGAAATGTCTTGCAACTTAAATATAGAATGGGGTATATCGATGAAAACAAATACAGGACAGTTTGCATTTCTTAAAGGTAGTTCATATGAGATTGGACAACATCAAGCGCGAGAGTTTCAAAAGAATCCTTTTGCAAAATCGCTATTCTTTACGGAAAATTTAACTGCTGACAACGCTTATTTAGAAATGAAAGCACAAATAGAGCAGTATTGCCCAGGTTTAAATAAAGAATTAGAAGGCTTTGCAGAAGGCTTTGGCTATGCGCCTGAACAACTAAATTTTTATCAAAATGCATGGTTAATACCTGGGGGATGTAGTTTAGGGGCTATTTTACCTGGAAAAATGGCAGATGGTAAAACATATGTTTTAAGAAATTATGATTTATCGCCTGATATTTCGGATATGCGCTTATGTACTACTCGTGTTGAGGGGAAATATGCTCATACAGGATTTTCAGTTTCGACATTCGGTCGAAGTGAAGGTTTAAATGAGAAGGGACTATGTGTTGCATATGCATCTTGTGGCATGCCCATTGGCAAATATCCTGGTATGAGACCACCAGTAGTACCTGGATTACAGTTTATGGTTATTGTTAGAGCGCTGTTAGAAAATTGCAGAAATGTAGAAGAAGCAATTTATATGGTTAACACTATGCCAGTAGGAACGAATATGAATTTACTTATTGCTGATGCGGATGGCGATGCAGCTTTGATTGGAACATATGACGGAATAAAAGAGGTTAAACGTGCAGAACTAGATTATCTTATTGCAACTAACCACGGACTATTTTCCACAATACAAGAAATGGAGCCTGGCAAGCTCGAGCATTCTCAATTAAGATACAATATTTTAGAGGAGAAATTTAAAGAAAGTGGAAAAAGATCTATAGATGAAATCCAAGAACTTCTTTTAACAGAGTTCCCTAATGGATTGTCTGTCCATAATTACAAAGAAGGCTTTGGAACAGTACATTCAATTTTGTTTAACCTTACTGATTTGCAAATGGAATTTTCATTTGGCTCACCATTACAAAATCAGTTAAATAAGATAGACGTTGGTGAGAATTTTGCGAAAACACAAACATCTGTTGAATTTAATAATAAAAGCTATGAAGCAGAGTTTTGGAAAATCATAAAATAATAAACAGCAAAAAAACGTTTCTTGATTTTTATAAATGTGCAACATTATAACAATTTATTTAAAAAGCTGAACTAATTCGGATTAGTTCAGCTTATATTTGTGAGGTCTTAAATTTGAGAAGGGTTAAGCGTAGATGAAAAAGAGTGGGATGGTAGTGATATTTTCTACTTTAATAACTGGTACGGTAATTTAATTATTACTGAAGCTGTTTACAATGTTTTAAATGAATCCAACACTCAAAACGTTAGGTTTATTAACTTAAGGGAATTTAGTAATGATTATAGAAGGAGTTTGAAATGAAGAGATTAATTTTTATGATAAGCCCAATAGTATTAATGGATCTATTAATAGTGGAAACTAGTTATGTAATATAAATAGTCTTTGATATGCCACTTTTACACGGCTATACCTCTTTGACAATAGTGCCATTGTTGCGGCTATATTAATATAATCTCCAAATTTTGTTGCAATAAATTTTATATACTGATTAATTATTCCTCTGCATAATTGTAGCTGTCTCTTTGCTTTCGCTACCAAAACATTTTCTGAAAAAGTTAAATTTATCACTGCCGTAATTTCAAGGTTGTGGTATTTTTAATGAATAAATTACTATTTATTGCCCATTTTAAGGAAATGTTTAGATTAATTTGGAGGTTAGTGTTTTGAGGGTTTTAAAAAAATTTCCACAGCCAAACACAATAAAAGGTCAGCTTCATCGAGCGCTTGTATGGATCACTTTTATTACTGGTCTTTGTATTTTTATTCCAACGCTTTATATTGAATATCGACAAACCATTCAACATCAAAATGAAGAAATGAAACATTATTTGAATGCTCAATCCTATTTTTTTGAAAGCTGGTTAGCAGAGCGATCCAGTGATATACATACAATAGCTAATTTTGATTTTGTCAAGGACTATAATTTTCAAAAATCACAAAAATTTTTTCAAGATTTTAAAGAAAAAACAAATTTCACAGACTTAATATTCGTCAATAAAGAGGGCATCGTGCAAGTTGATACAGTTACTGAATACAGTAAAAATGGTGTTAGCGTGGATGTTAATGACCGAAAGTATTTTCAAGTTGCTAAAAAAACGAAACAACCATACATAACAGATATTTTAATAAGTAAAGTTACAAAGCAGCCTATTATTGCATTTGCTTCACCGATTCTTAATGCACAGCAACAATTCAATGGTGTAGTTTTTGGCGCAGTAAATTTAGATATCATCAATCAATTGCTGCAAGAATCGAGAGTAGGCTTTTTAGGTCATGCTTATATTATTGACCAAGAAGGTACTATGCTCTCTGAATTTAACAATAAACAACAACGGTCTTCAGGAAATTATTTAGTTGATGACCATATCCTAAACGCAGCTTTAAAAAATAAAACAAGCGGCCTCAAGCTTTATAAAGACGCGAATAATAAGTGGGTTCTTGCTAAAAGTAAGCCTATAAATGGAGGGAAATGGTTTGTTATATCAGAAATTGGTCTGCTTGAGGCCTATAAACCATTAATCAATAGAATTTTATGGATAACCATTTGTTTAGTAGTAGGGTCATTTTTTATGATAAAAATGATGTTACATCTCTCTAAAAGAATTGAAGAACCTATCCAGCAGCTTCTAACAGGTGTGAGAAAGGTAGAACAAGGTTTTTATGAATATCAAATAAATGACCAACAGCTGACACCATACGCGCAAGAATTTCAGGAGCTTTGTGCGTCCTTCAATGAAATGAGCGACAAAGTGAGAAAAGATACTATTTTACTGAAAGAATTATCGATTACCTGTCAATTGACGAAGCTGTATAATCGTCGTTATTTGATTGAGCAGGGGGAGCTTGTCTTTCAGAAATGTGTAGAAGAACAACACCATTGTTCATGTATAGCGATTGACATTGATTTTTTCAAAAAGGTTAATGATACCTATGGACATTTAATCGGTGATGAAGTGCTAAAGCATGTCGCAAACATTATTACAAATTCTGTGCGAAAAATCGATATTGTTACAAGGTATGGGGGAGAGGAGTTTGTCATTTTATCTCCAAATACTACGCTAGAGAGTGCGGTGAAAATTGCGGAAAGAGTTCGGCAACATGTTGAAGATCATCCCTATACTGCGGATTTTGAGATCAATGTGACAGTGAGTATTGGCATTGCAGGATACGGTGATTCTGAAAATGTTTCAACATTTTACGAGCTACTTGACAAGGCGGATCAAGCACTTTATATTGCAAAGGAAAGCGGTCGAAACCAACTTAGGATATGTGATAAAACAGGTATAATTGATACAAGACAAATGCTTTAACTTCTTTAAGCGATATTTTTTTGTACCGAAAGCGTAGCGACAGGTACAGAGTCTACCACACCATGTTCTTTCGCATAAGAAACATCTGTTGCTGTCGCTACGTTAGCACTGCGCTTTCGCACAAGAAGCATTTGCAGGCTAAAGCACAAAGCCGGTATCGGAGCCAATTATGCCGAGGCATAATTGATAAAACTAAATTAGGAAAGTGGTATTTATATGAAGGAAATTATACTAAGTAAATTAAAAGAAATTGAAAATGAGTATCAAGTGAAAATTTTATATGCTGTAGAATCTGGTAGTCGTGCTTGGGGATTTCCATCTAAGGATAGTGATTATGATGTTCGTTTCATATATATACATCAACCTCAGTGGTATCTTTCAATCGACCCTCAAGGAATTGGCGCAAAGAGGGATGTTATAGAAGTACCAATCAATGATTTGTTGGATATTAGTGGATGGGAAATAACAAAAGCACTAAGGTTATTTCGCAAAAGTAATCCACCTCTTTTAGAATGGTTACGAAGCAATATTATTTATGACCAACAATATTCATTTATTGACAATGTACGATCATTAGAAAGAGAAGTATTTTATCCAAATGCAAGCTTATATCACTATTTAAATATGGCGAAAAACAATTATCGTGAGTATTTACAGAGCTCAGAAGTAAAAATAAAAAAATATTTCTATGTCCTAAGACCAATCTTAGCATGTAAATGGATCGAACAAAAAAATACGGTTCCACCAATTGATTTTCAGGAATTGTTAAATGAAATAATTTCTGAGGGCCCTTTAAAAACGGAAATTCAGCAACTTTTACAGAGAAAAATGGCAGGTGATGAACTAAAGATGGAGCCGCGAATTGACAGTATCAATGAATATTTAGATAAAGAAATACTGCATATTGAGACATACTGTAAAAATCTTCATGTTAAAGTCGATGATCCTACACAAAAATTAGATGCGTTATTTAGAAGCACATTGCAAGAAGTTTGGGGATAATGGTGATGGGAAATTGAATAATTATTAATTGTAAGGTCATACTAAAAAAGGTTTCACTTATGAAGTCTATATTGATGAGGAGGATGGCAAATGAGTAGGTTCGAACAATTAGACCCAAAATCTCAGAAAATCCACCGCAACTGGTCAAGGATTAAACGCTCAAAATCTCAAGTAAATGGTGAAACGGAGATTACCCTCCATAACCGTATATTGAGAAGTGAAGCAAAAGCCCGTCAGTTTTAATCAGCTAGAAAAGTAAGTGTCATCAAGCCCAGAAAATATTCTGGGTTTTTTATTTTCTTGAAATTGTAAATTTATCCAACTATTATTTTATATATAGTCTTTAACACAAATAATGAGGGAGTCATTTTTATTATGAAGATAACGTCCTATACTAATACGGTTAATTTTCTCCAATATACGAATGTTTAAACTAAGGGTGTAAATTCTCAAACAGCAAAAAAGAACAGGATGCTATAACAATCGGAACAGTAAAAAGGAGAGGGGATTAATGACAGAAAATATCAAAATTAGGGTTGCTTCTCAAGAAGATGCTGAAGCCTTGTTGGAAATTCAGAAAGAAGTTTTAGCAGAAGAAACTTACTTAATCACGACAATAGATGAATTTCAGCGAACGGTAGATGAGCAAAGAGAATGGATACAAGCGAAAATAACAAATGAACGAGAAACAATTTTTATCGCACAATATCAAGGGAAAATAGTTGGGTGGCTTGTATTTCAATCGCCGCAAAGAAAACGATTAGCACATACAGGTACATTTGGTATGATGGTGCTTAATAAATATCGTGGTCTTGGGATTGGCAAACGCTTAATCGAAAAGCTACTAGAATGGGCAGAGCACAACCCTTATATCGAAAAAATTAGTCTTGGTGTATTTTCAACGAACGAAAGGGCTATTGCGCTCTATAAAAAGATGGGATTTGTTGAAGAAGGAAGAAAAATAAATGAAATTAAGCTACAAGACAATGAATATATAGATGATATTTTAATGTACAAGATAGTAGTAAAAATTTGAAGGGAAATCCTTACATGAAAAAATATAATTTCACACAAAAATTGGCTAACCAAATTACTAATTATCAATCGATAGATGCTTTTTATAGGAAAATCATGAAAACAGAGGAGCCTACAAATATTGGCTTCATGTATATAGAGCCTGGTGGTGTCGTTGGGATGCATAAGGCGCCTGTACCGCAGTTATTTATTGTAATTCAAGGTGAAGGATGGGTTTGTGGTGAGGATCAAGAGAAAGTATTTATAAAAACTGGAGAAGGTGTTCTTTGGCAAACAGGCGAAGCACATGAGTCTGGCAGTAATTCAGGGTTAACAGCACTTGTCATCCAATCAGAGCAAATTAATCTAGCAAAAGATGACGTAAAAAATGTGTAACGGGGTAAGTTAAAGCTCCGTTACACTAAGTTATATTTAACCCTAGTTTAACTGTTTTTAATAAATGACCATCAAATAGCTCATCAAACTCCTCCAATTTCTTGAAGCCCTTCGCTTGATAAAAGTTCATGCCCTTTGTGTTTTCCTTTTCTACACAAACTAAAAGTGATGTTAAATCTGGAAGCATTTTGATCCCTTCCTGTAATAGGGCTGTACCAATTCCTGTGCCCTGAATTTCTGGAAGTAAATAGATGGAGTAAAGTGTTGCTTCACCCTCTACAACATTTGAAAAATTTGCAAAGCCTACTAGTGATTCTTCAAGTATAGCAACTAAAAATAGACTTTTTTCTAAACGACTTAGTAATTGATCACTACTATAAGCAGCTTGTAAAAAACGATTTTGAATTTCAATTGGGATAATTCCCTTGTATGTTTGATGCCAACTCTTTTTGGCAATTTCTTGTACAGAAATGATGTCATTCTTTTGCATATGCCGTATAATTGATATCAATACTTTTCACCTGCAATTCCAATTTTTCTATTTATTGTAACATTAAATGACGCGAAAGGAGATGACTTCATGCAAGTTGTTGAAAAGGCATTTGGCTATATTACGAGAGAGCATGAGGGTCAGTTACAAGTGCTAGTATTTGAGCAAAATACAGAAGGAGCAGGAATTCAAATTCCTAAAGGCACGGTAGAGGAAGGGGAAACGCCACTAGAGGCAGTAACGCGAGAGATGTTTGAAGAAACAGGTTTATCTTTTTTAGAAGTAAAGGGGTTAATTGCCCAGGATTATTTTAATCATCATTCAGGGCTATTACAAAAACGCTATTTTTATCATTTAACGGCAAATGAACATCGAGATTCCTGGAAGCATTGTCCGACAGGTGTAAACGAAGCAGGCTTAGAATTTTCATTTTACTGGATAACTAATGAACAAGAAGTAACTTTGGTGAAGGGACATGGAGATTATTTGTATAGAGTGTTGGCTCGTGTGAACAACTGATTGTTAAACATAAACATTTAGAAGGAACATTTAATGAATAAAACCGCGTTTCCGTAAATCGAAAACGCGGTTGTTTTGTGGTTATAAAACCTTTGCGCCAACTACCTCTAATGCTTGAGCGAAATCGGCGATTAGATCGTCAACATGCTCAAGTCCTACTGAGAAACGTAAAAGTCCATCAGTAATACCACGTTTTGCACGCTCCTCAGGCTCCATTGCAGCATGACTCATTTTAGCAGGGTAGGATAAAATGGATTCAACGCCACCAAGAGAGACAGCGAAAACTGGAATTTTCATCGCCTCTACTAGCGCTTTTGCAGCTCCATAGCTTGGTAGGCGGAAGGATAGTACTGCACCTGCACTCGTGGACTGACTATGATGAATTTCATAGCCAGGATGTGATGCAAGTCCCGGATAGTAAACTTGCTCGACAACGGGATTTGTAGCTAAAAACTCTGCAATCTTTTGTGCCGATTCAGCAGAACGACTAAAACGCACATCGGTTGTTTTAATATTTTGCAATAGAGTAAAGCAGTCCTGTACACCTAATATATTGCCAAATGAATTTTGGATAAAGTACAGATCCTGACCTAGCTTCTCGTCAGCTGTTACTGTCAATCCCGCGATAATATCAGAGTGCCCTGATAAAAACTTTGTCGCACTATGAATAACAACATCGACACCTAGCTCAAGTGGACGTTGGTGTAAGGGTGTCATAAATGTATTGTCTAAAAAAGTTAAGCAATTATACTGCTTGGCAAGTGCTACGACTCCGCGAATATCTGTGATGCCAAGTGTTGGATTTGACGGTGTTTCCATATAGAGTAGCTTTGTAGCTGGTGTTATGGCTGCTTCTACTGCTGCTAAATCTGTGAAATCAACGAAAGTATGAGAAATACCAAAGCGTGGTAACACCTTAGAGACGAAGCGGTATGTTCCGCCATATACATCCTCCGTAATGACAAGATGATCTCCCTGAGATAATAGCATTAATGCTGCAGATACAGCAGCAATCCCAGAAGAAAATGCATGGGCACGTACGCCGCCTTCTAGCTCAGCTACTGCTTTTTCTAATGCATCCCGCGTAGGGTTGCCAGAACGTGCATAATCATATTCGCCGAATTCATCGATACTCTCCTGATGGAAAGTAGATGATACATACATAGGCACATTGACTGCACCTTTTTTATTTTCATAGCCGTCACGGACACCTGCGTGAATTAGACTTGTCTCAATATGCTGCTTCATTTTTAACCTCTTTTCTAAGGGTACCGAATACTTGTTTTAAATCTGCAATTAAATCTTCAGCCTCTTCAATGCCAACAGAAAATCGTAGTAATCGGTCACATACACCACGTTCAATACGCTCCTCATAAGGCATGTCCGCATGTGTTTGAGTAGCTGGATATGTAATAAAGCTTTCAACACCACCAAGGCTTTCAGCAAAAGTAATTAGCTTCAAGTTTCGAAGGAATGGGTCAATCCACGCCGCCTTTGCCAAGCGGAATGAAAGCATGCCACCTTTTCCTGTGTATAGCACGTCTGTTACAAGCTCTTCTTCCTCTAAATATGAGGCAATTGCTTTGGCGTTCGCATCATGCTGCTTTAATCGAAGATGCATCGTTTTTAATCCACGAATAAGTAACCAGGAATCCATTGCACCTAAAACCATGCCGCTACCATTATGAATAAAGCCAATACGTTCGGCTAATGCAGCACCTTTTGCGACAACTAAACCAGCTAATACATCATTATGTCCACCAATATATTTAGTAGCCGAATGAATGACAATGTCTGCGCCTAGTTCGATTGGACGTTGGAAATATGGTGTATAAAACGTATTGTCGACAATTAACCAAGCTCCATGCTTGTGAGCTAATTCTGCATATACTTGCAAATCAAATTCCTGCATAAGTGGATTTGTTGGCGTTTCTATAAATAGAGCACGCGTATTGTCGTTGATTAATGCTTCTACCTGTTCAACGGATTCAAATTTTGAGTAGACAGGCTTAATATTGTATGTGTCCTCAAAGAAATTAAAAAGTCGGTATGTACCACCATATAAATCATCAGGCACCACTAATTCATCACCAGGCTTAAACAAGGATAGAACTAATTGAATAGCTGCCATCCCAGAGCTACAGGCAAAGCCCGCATCTCCGCCCTCTAAATCGGCAATTCCTGCTTCTAATAGAGCACGAGTTGGATTTTTTGTACGCGTATAATCAAAACCAGTGGATTCACCGATACCAGTATGTTTATAAGCTGTCGATAAATGGATAGGTGGGCTGACAGCGCCAGTTCTAGGGTCACTTAAATTCCCAAGTTGTACAAGTTTTGTTTCAATACTTCTGCTGTTTGTCATGTCGTCACTCTTTTCTTCATCATAATAAAAGGGGAGTAGTCTATTACTTCTTTTCCCCATATTCTCAATAATTGTTACCAATTTAACATGTATACTAAAGAAGAACAAGATAATTTCAGAAAATTAGCGAGATTGTTTATATTAAATCATCTAGGAATAGTAGGAAATGTGAACGGAAGGAAGAAAGAAACGATGAAACATTGCTTAGTAATAGGCGGAACAGGAATGCTAAAGGATGTTTCTTTATGGCTTATACAGCAAGGAAATCATGTAACCGTTATCGGGAGACAACAAAAGAAAATGCAAAATTTGAAAAATGAAGCGAACTATTCTTTGAAATTGTCACCGTTACTAGTTGATTATACGAACTATAATAGCTTTAGAACGGCGTTAATAGAGTCTCAAGAAACACATGGTTCGTTTGATTGTGTTATTGCTTGGCTTCATGGCTCTGATATAAGAGGTCTGGGAGTCGCTTTTTCGAGCAATTCCTAACACGAAGAATGTGATTTTATACCATATTAAAGGGAGTAGTTCTTACGTAAATAATGAACGTACAAAAAATAATATCCCTTCTAATATAACTTATAGAGTGGTAAAACTTGGGTTTATCATTGAAGACAATAACTCTTCAAGATGGCTAACAAATAGTGAAATTGCCCAAGGAATTATTGATGCAATAGAACATACTAGAAAAACATGTTGGCGTTTTTGAACCATGGAATTTACGCCCTTAAAGAAAAAAGAATCTGTCTATTACCTCTGAAAAGTAGTGGCAATTAGACAGATTCTTTTTAAGCTTGCTCTTTTTTTAATAAATCACGAATTTCTTTTAGAAGCTCTTCTTTAGCATCTAATTCTGGTGCTGGTTCTTCCACAACAGCCTCTTCTTTTTTACTAGTTAGCTTAGTCATAATTCGTAATGCCATGAAAATTGCAAATGCGATTATTAAAAAGTCAAGAATTGACTGTAAAAATACGCCTAATTTTACTTGAGCGTCACCTGAGCCATACATAAAGCTTTTTGTTAAATCAATACCACCAGTTAAGACACCGACTAATGGCATAATGATATTTTCAACTAAAGAGGTAACAATTTTACCGAAAGCACCACCAATTACAACTGCTACTGCTAGATCGACAATATTACCTTTCATAGCAAATTCTTTAAAGTCTTTCCACAAAATCAATTCCTCCTATTATTATCCATATAAAATAATTGAATTATATTTTACTATATTTTCCCCTCCCTTTTCAACTATTAAAGTAGTGGTAATTATATACCGAAAAATCTGCTATATAATCAAAAATTTTGTTAATATAGAAATAGAATAAAAGATTAGGTGTGACATATGGCGAAAAAAAACAAGAAAAAACCAATGCTATCGCCTTCCGCTCAATTGGGCATGATAGCTTTATTAATACCAATAGCGATAACTGTTTGTGTTTTCGCTTTTTTTGCATGGAAGGAGCTACAAACATTACCTATATTTGAAAAATTAGCGCGAGAAAAAGCACTAGAAGAAATTCAACAAAATTTCGATATGAAAATTCCAGAGCAATATATTCCAATCTATGTAGCAGCAGAAGAGAAATACGGCGTACCTTGGACTTTACTTGCTGCCCATCATCGAATTGAAACACGATTTTCCTCAATGAAGTCGCTTGTTTCACCAGCTGGGGCAGAGGGGCCGATGCAATTTATGCCTTGTACTTTTGTCGGCTGGCAACACCCTTCCTGCTCGGGGTTAGGAAAAGGGGATATATCGAAGGCTGAATTAATAAATCCAGAAACCATAAAAAAATATGGTGGATATGGCGTAGATGCCAATGGAGACGGCATAGCAGATCCTTATGATATTGAGGACGCTATATTCAGTGCTGCGAATTATTTATCGAAAAATGGTGCAGCAGATGGCCATATAAAGCAAGCTGTTTTTAAGTACAATCATAGCGATGAGTATGTTAAAAAGGTATTACATTATTTCAATTTGTATAATGACTACCATGATGAGCTAAAGGAAGCAGTCGTTTATAAAGAAAAGTAAAAAAAACGCAAAATATAGGCGGTGATTTCCGTTTCTACATGGCACTTCATGGGGGCATCCGATGAACCATTCACTCACGATGCTCGCATGGTCTTTTGGCCAATATGATGTTGGTCACGAAGGATGTAATGGTTTTAGGCTTTGTTCCTCTAATCGCTAAGAAGTAGCCCCTGCCTACCACAGCTCCTGTTATGTAAGTTAAAAAAGAGAAATTCAATAAACATGCGCAAACTCATGTAAAACTTATTTTCTTGATCAAAAATATATGTAAAGAGCCATCAAAAATGATGGCTCTTTATTACATATTTAGGTTGCCTTACGCATACTTTTTAGAATAATGCTTACGATGAAGATCAGAACGACCGCACCGATTAATGCTGGGAATACGTAAAAGTTACTAACTCGCCAACCCCAGTTGCCAAGAATCATACTACCGATCCAAGAACCCACAACACCTGCAACAATATTTCCGATGATGCCGCCAGGTACATCTTTACCTAAAATTACGCCAGCTAACCAACCTAATACTCCGCCGATGATTAAATACCAAATGAAGCTAATCATTTTTTTCATCTCCTTAAAATTAAGATATAATGGCGATTGCTTAGTTATGCCCTGAATGAAGTAAATTAACCGCATCTCGCTTCGTTAGTAATTATTACAAATTCACGATAATGTTTATCATTCAGCAATGTTTTTTGTACCGTAGCAGCACATACAGAAGATTCCCGTTTCTGAAGGTGGAAGGCGAAAATGAATTACTTAACTAATGTTGCGCCTAATGTCTGTTCAAAGTGACGTAATGCCCATTCATGACCTGCAGCATCAAAACTTGCAACACCATCTGCATAAACAACTGTTGAAATGCCCAAATTATAAGCATCAACTGCTGTATGTAAAATACAAATATCAGTACAAACGCCAACTAAATGAATTTCTTTGATGCCTCGCTCATTCAATAAAATTGATAAATTGGTTCCGGCAAAAGCGCTATAGCGGGTTTTATCGAGCCACAAAACTTTTTCCTTGTGAAGCTTATAAATTTCGCCAACTTGCCCAAATAAATGACGTCCTTTAGTGCCGCGAATATTATGAGGGGGAAATAGCTTTGTTTCAGGATGGAACGGATCATCTTCCTCATGTAAATCATTCGCAAAAACGACAAATTCGTTTTCAGTCATAAATTTTTGAATTAAGGATGAAATTTTGTTATCTAATGCTTGACCGGGCTCTCCACAAGTTAGTTTTCCATCAGAAGCGACAAAATCATACGTATAATCAATAACTAATAAAGCCTTTTTCAACCTTTTCACTCTCCCTATAGGTATAATTTCACTTTTATCATGCCATATTTGGGCCTGTTTGTCAGAAAAATGATTATTATTTAATATTACGAATAGTTTGAAAATTGATTTTTCTGAGAGTATAATGTGAAAAAAGGAGAGTGGTCTATATGAATATGACAGCTATGAAACGTTTAAATCGCCAAGGATTACTGATTGCAGGCATACATCTGCTAGTATTGTTAAATTTAGCAGCGGATTTCATATTTTCCTCGTAATCTCTTAACATAATAGAAAGGTGAGTTAAATGCTTGTCCATTATTAAAACAACCGTGAAGGCAAATTTGATTATATGTCCACGGTTGTTTTTTATTGTTTTAATATAATTTTTAAATATTAAAGACAAAGTACAAATAAAGGAATGATAGCATGACCACTAGATTTAATCACGCGTTTCATGAACTAGAACGTCCATTTGCTTGGTTGGATTTTGATGCATTGGATCACAATATTTCAACTGTACACAATGCTTGTGGACAGAAAAATATACGTATCGCTACGAAATCGGTTCGTTCTGTGGAGATATTACGTTATTTACAAAAGAATGTACCCAATGTGACGGGATTGATGACGTTTACAGCGGCAGAAACAATATTTTTACTGCAACAGCATTTTGATGATTTATTAATAGGATATCCGGTGCTGGAGGTAGCTGCTGTTCGTCAGTTATTACGTTTCGTAAAGGCGGGAAAAACGGTGACCTTTATGGTGGATAAGCGGGAACATGTCAGATTTTTGGCGGAGCTAGGGCAACAGCTAGGTGTCCGCGTGCAAGTATGTATTGATATTAATGTATCTAACGATTTTAAGTTGCTTTATTTTGGTACAAAACGTTCTTCGCTTCATTCACTTGAGTCACTTACACCATTCCTCGACTATATTAAAAATCAAGAATTTATTAAGGTGGTTGGAGCGATGGGTTATGAGGCTCAAATTGCAGGAGTCGGTAATCGTCCAGTCAATGCTGTTAAAGGGAAATTTATTGAAGTAATGCAATTGCAAGCTAAAAAACAGGTTACCCAGTTTCGTAGATTAGCCATTGCGCATATAAAAGCGTATTTTCCAAGCTTGCACTTTGTGAATGGTGGTGGTTCAGGAAGTATGGCATACACGGCACAACAGAAGGAAATAACAGAAATTACGGTTGGCTCTGCATTTTATGCGCCAGCTTTGTTTGATCAATTTACGCATCTACAGCTGGAAAAGGCAGCTGGATTTGCTTTAAGTGTAACAAGAAAGCCAGAAAGAAATATTGTTGTTTGTCATGGTGGAGGTTATACGGCGTCTGGGGCAATTAGTGCTGATCGTTTACCGGTATTCTATGAGCCGACCTTTTTTTCATATCTTAGTTTAGAAGGAGCAGGAGAAGTTCAAACACCCGTTAAGGTAACGCGTAAAACAGTTAATATAGGAGACACGCTTTATTTTCGACATGCGAAGGCTGGTGAACTTTGTGAAAGATTTCAAGAACTACATGGAATTAGAGGGGACAAGTATGTAGGAGCTTATACAACCTATAGGGGGAATGGACAATGTTTTCTATAGATAAGTGGAAAAATGGGGAGAAATGGACAAACTGGGCTGGTAATGTTATCTCTTATCCATCTGAGATGTACTTGCCTCGCTCTATTGAAGAGGTTACAAATATCGTGAAGCATGCACGTGAATTAGGAAAAACGATTCGTGTCACAGGTGCAGCCCACTCCTTTAGCGCTGTTGCGATGCCTGAACATATAGCTCTTTCTTTACATAATATGCGTGGGCTCATAGCTGTAAATGAGGAGAAGCAAGAGGCGACACTTTGGGCTGGAACGTATTTATATGAAATAGGCCCATTGCTTGCAAAGCATGGGTTTGCCCTAATCAATATGGGGGATATTCAAGAGCAAACGATTGCTGGAGCAGTGTCAACGGGTACCCATGGAACAGGTGTAACACTCGGTTCGTTATCCTCAGCTGTAACAAGATGGGGATTTGTAGATGGTACAGGTACTTATAGGGAGCATACGAGAGGAATGGATGATTTATCTGAAGCTTTGCATGTTTCACTTGGTATGCTTGGTGTGCTTGTGAAAATAACGATTAAGGTGATACCTCTTTATAGCTTACATTATGTGAGCACAAAGGATACTTTAGCAAATGGGCTGGCGATGTTTGCTGAAGATATACGACTGCATCGCCATGTTGAGTGGTTTTATTTCCCTGGTAGCGAAACCATTCAAGTGAAGCGCATGAACGCTAAAGCGCCTGTTTATCAGAGTAATTGGAATAAGAGAATCGAAACATTGAAGCTTCAAATAGTAGAGAACGGTGCTTTTTTCGCTATGTCTGAACTTTGTAAATGGAAGCCTGCGTTAAGTGGCACTATGAGTAAATTAGCAGCAGCCAATGTTGTGAAGGGGGAGAAAACGGGGATAAGCTATGAAATTTATCCATCTCCACGTAGCGTGAAGTTCCAAGAAAGTGAATATGCTATTCCGTTAGCACAATTTGGTGCATGTATAGAAGAGATAAACGCAACCTTTAAAAGTGGGATTTTTAATGTGCATTTTCCGATAGAATGTCGGACAACGGCAGGAGAAGCTGGTTTTTTAAGTCCTACCCAAGGACAAGAATCAGCGTTTATTGCCTTCCATATGTATAAAGGAATGCAGGAAGATCCTTATTTTGAATGGGTCCATACGATGATGAAGAAATATAAAGGACGACCGCATTGGGGGAAACTAAGTCATTTAACGGCTAAATATGTCTACGAACTATACCCAAATATCGAGAAATTTTTAGCCATTCGAAGACAATATGATCCTGATCATGTGTTTTTGACAAGGTACTTAAGAAAAATATTTACGTTATAAGCGCTATCTTGTTAAAAAGCTGTCCAACCACTTTTGGAGGATTTGACAACGTTATTGATAGATTATTTAAAAAAATAAAATTTGAACAAAATGTCAAAATATTCTTCAAAGCGAGATAAAAATGACACTTAATCAGCATGAAAACGATTTCAAATTTTATGTATTATTTAAATTGTTCAAACAATTCTAAAAATACTGTTGACTAGACCTTTTTTTCGTACTATGATTACAACAATTTAAAACGTTCGTTACAGCAGTTAGTAATCTTCTAACAGATTAACATATACGTAAAAATGGAATAGACAGAACATTTCGTATATAACAACGAACATAGCAATAAATGAGGTAAATGAGGGGCGTTTAAAATGAGAAGTGACATGATTAAAGTAGGCGTAGATCGTGCGCCACATCGAAGTCTTTTATATGCAACAGGCAAAGTAAAAGCGAAAGATTTAGGTAAGCCATTTATTGGTGTTTGTAATTCATATATCGACATTATACCAGGTCACGTTCATTTACGTACATTTGCTGATGTAGTCAAAGAGGCCATCATTGAAGCGGGTGGTATTCCATTCGAATTTAATACAATCGGTGTAGATGATGGTATTGCAATGGGTCACATTGGGATGCGTTATTCTTTACCGAGTCGTGAAATTATCGCAGATTCTGCTGAAACTGTTATTAATGCACACTGGTTCGATGGCGTATTTTATATTCCTAACTGTGACAAAATTACACCGGGAATGTTAATGGCAGCAGTTCGTACTAATGTACCGTCCATTTTCGTATCTGGTGGTCCAATGGAGGCAGGAACTTCTGTTACTGGCAAGCAATTGTCGTTAACATCCGTTTTTGAAGGTGTAGGGGCTCATAAATCAGGCAAAATGTCAGCTGAAGAGCTGTTAGATATTGAAAACAATGCATGCCCAACATGTGGTTCATGTTCAGGGATGTTTACTGCAAACTCTATGAACTGCTTAATGGAAATGCTAGGGGTAGCTTTACCAGGTAATGGAACAATCGTAGCTACTTCTGAAGAGCGCCATAAGCTTATTAAAGAAGCTGCTAAACAATTAGTCCGTATGATTAAAGAGGACATCAAACCTCGTGACATTATTACTAAAGAAGCAATTGATGATGCATTTGCACTTGATATGGCGATGGGGGGCTCGACAAATACAGTCCTTCATACATTAGCAATCGCTAATGAAGCTGAAATCGATTATAACATTGAAGATATAAATAAAGTGGCAGAACGTGTGCCATATCTAGCGAAAATCATGCCTGCTTCAGATATTTCAATGGATGATATTAATAAAGCAGGTGGCGTTAGCGCCATTATTAATGAATTAGCATCTATCCCAGGTGCCATTCACCCAGATCGACCAACAGTTGCAGGCGTAACAATAGGTGAGCTTGTAAAAGATTATCATATTACAAATGCTGAAGTTATTCGTACGAAAGACAATCCATATAGCCCAGTTGGTGGTTTATCAGTGTTATTTGGTAATATTGCGCCAGATGGTTCTGTTATTAAAGTAGGAGCTGTAGACCCTTCTATTAAAGTATTCAGAGGCGAAGCAATTGTCTTTGATTCACAAGAAGCCGCACAAGAAAATATTGATAACGGGACAGTTAAAGAGGGCCATGTAGTCGTCATTCGCTACGAAGGACCAAAAGGTGGCCCAGGGATGCCTGAAATGCTTGCACCAACGTCTGCGATTCAAGGACGCGGTCTTGGCACAAAAGTTGCGTTAATTACAGATGGACGTTTCTCAGGTGCATCTCGTGGTATTTCAATCGGCCATATTTCACCAGAGGCAGCAGAAGGCGGTCCAATCGCTTTAGTAGAGAATGGTGACATTATTACGATTGATCTACCAAATCGTACTATCAATTTAGAAGTTTCAGGTGAAATATTAGCTGAACGTCGTACAAAACTACCGGAATTTGAACCGAAAATTAAGCGCGGTTGGCTAGCGAGATATTCAAAATTAGTAACAAGCGCCTCTACAGGTGGCGTTATGAAAATTTAACTTCTTTCAGAAGTTAAAGCCTCCGGCGGATGTCATGGAATCGGAAAGGAGTTCTTTGTGCAAGCACAAAGCCGATTCCAGACGCAATTATGCCAAGGCACAATTGATAAAGATAAAGCGTTGATGAGGTTAAAGGTTCTAGAGCCTTGTATTACCAGAGAGCCGGTCGTGCTGGAAGCCGGCAATACAACTAGATCCGACATCCCCTCTGAGTGAGCTATTAAACGCGTGTTCGCCATTAGATAGCTCCGGGCATAATCGAAAGTGCTCGTTATTAATGAATAAATAATTTATGACACCGTATTGGATGCGAAAGATTTCGCGTTGGTGCATAAATGCTACTATTTATTCACGAGGTAGCAATTATTTGCTATAAAAAAGGGTGGTACCATGGAAAGTCTTTTTCATCCCTACGTAAGGTAATTCTTTGCGTGTGGAGAAAAAGGCTTTTTATTTTTTTAGGACTTAAAACAGCCTGTCATCTCTTTTCAAGGAGATAGCCGGTTTGTAATATTTCAATGATGCACATGACTGATGTGAAATTGAATGATAAGAAGGAGGCATATTGATGAGCACGAACGTTTCTATCAATGAGAAAGAAGAATTAGCAACAACGGCAAAAGCTGAACAAACCTATCAAGCGAAAGATGGTGCTGACGTATTAGTGCAAGCACTGCATGAACAAGGTGTTGAAATTGTTTTTGGTTACCCAGGTGGAGCGGTATTACCAATCTATGATGCGATGTATAAAAATCCAATTCGTCATATTTTAACTAGACATGAACAAGGTGCAATCCATGCAGCGGAAGGTTATGCGCGTGTTTCCAATAAAACAGGTGTTGTTATTGCGACAAGCGGTCCAGGGGCAACAAACTTAGTAACTGGTATAGCTGATGCAATGATTGATTCCATCCCATTAGTTGTATTCACTGGTCAAGTTTCAACTTCTGTGATTGGTACAGATGCTTTCCAAGAAGCGGACATTATGGGCATTACGACACCCATTACGAAACACAATTACCAGGTACAGGATGTTAATGATATCCCGCGTATTGTTAAAGAGGCTTTCCATATTGCCAGCACTGGTCGGAAGGGTCCTGTTGTAGTGGATTTCCCGAAAAACGTTTCTCAAATGCTATTTGATGTGGAGAATCCACCACAGGCTCCTGATGAAATCTATTTACCGGGTTATCAGCCAACATACAAACCGAATTATTTACAAGTTCAAAAGGCTATTCAGGCGATTTCACTGGCTAAAAATCCAATCATTTTAGCTGGAGCTGGTGTCCTCTTTGCAGATGCTAAAGAAGAGTTAACAGCATTCGCTGAAAAGTATCGAATTCCAGTAGCAAACACGCTATTAGGACTAGGTTCAATTCATGGAGACCATGAATTATTCATAGGTATGGCAGGAATGCATGGAACTGCAACAGCGAACACAGCTATTACAAAATCAGATTTACTGTTGAATATCGGAGCTCGCTTTGATGACCGTTTAACTGGTAATTTAGCAACATTTGCTCCAAATGCAACAATTATACACATCGATATTGATCCAGCGGAAATTGGAAAAAACGTGCCGACAGATATTCCAATCGTTGCAGATGCCAAAGAAGCATTAAAAGCATTATTGAAAAAGGACTTTGATGGTCCTAATACAACTGAATGGCTAGCGTACTTAAATAACCATGCCAAAGAATATCCATTATGGTACAGCAAGGAACCAGGGGACAAAGAGATTTTACCGCAGGAAGCACTAGAGCTTGTGCATAAAATTACTGAAGGTGACGCAATTGTCACTACAGATGTTGGCCAGCATCAAATGTGGGCTGCGCAATATTATCGCTTAAACAATGATCACGGATGGGTAACGTCTGGTGGACTTGGTACGATGGGCTTCGGCTTCCCAGCTGCAATTGGCGCCCAGTTTGCGAAGCCAGACAAAAAAGTTGTTTCCATTGTAGGTGATGCAGGATTCCAAATGACTGCGCAAGAGCTTTCCATACTACAAGAATTCAACTTACCGGTAAAAGTAGTGATTTTAAATAATAGCTGTCTAGGAATGGTACGCCAATGGCAAGAAACATTTTATGAGGAGCGTTATTCATCTTCCTTAATGCCGATCCAACCAGATTTTGTTAAATTAGCGGATGCATATGGTCTTAAAGGCTACCGAATAAACACAATCGATGAAGCGGAAAGTATTTTCCGTGAGGCACTACTTTCCGATGAGCCAGTATTAATTGATTGTCGTGTAAAACAGAGCCAATGTGTTTATCCAATGGTAGCACCAGGCAAAGGCCTACATGAAATGATTGGGGTGAAAAAGAATTGAAACGAGTAATTACAGTAACAGTGATTAACCAAAGCGGTGTGTTAAATCGTGTAACAGGCTTACTTATGAAGCGTCAATTTAATATTGAATCAATTACAGTTGGTCATACAGAGCAACCAAACTTTTCGAAAATGACTTTTGTCGTAAACGTTGAGGATGAGCGTAAAATTGAACAGCTAGTGAAGCAATTATCGAAACAAATTGATGTATTAAAGGTCAATGATATTACAGATAAATCAATCGTGCTACGCGAGTTAGCGCTTGTGAAGGTAATTTCACCACCAAACTTACGACTAGAAATGAATTCAATAGTGGAACCATTCCGTCCTCAAATTATTGATACAGCGAAAAACGTTGTCACCTATCAAGTAGTAGGAGATCCAGATAAGATTGATGCCTTTATTGAACTAATTCGACCTTATGGTATTAAAGAATTAACGCGTACAGGGGCTACAGCATCTGTTCGTGAAACACAAAAAATCTCAAATGCGCAGCTCTCTATTTTAAAATAGTTTGCATATAAAATTCACAGCTTTGGATGCATAGCCCTTGTTGGCTTCCTTGCATCTGAGGTTGAAAAAAACAAACCCAAAATTAGGAGGAAAAAACAATGGCTACTATGTACTATGAACAAAACATCAACGAGGAAGTATTAAAAGGAAAGAAAATCGCAATCATCGGTTATGGTTCACAAGGTCATGCACACGCCTTAAATCTTAAAGAATCAGGATTCGATGTAGTTGTAGGCGTTCGTCCAGGCGGATCATTCGATGCAGCAAAAGCGGATGGAATAGATGTAAAGACTGTTGCGGAAGCAGCGCAAGAAGCAGATGTTATCCAGATTTTACTTCCAGATGAGCGTCAAAAAGCAGTATATGAAGCTGAAATTGCTCCACATCTTGAAGCGGGTAAAGCACTTATGTTTGCACACGGCTTTAACATTCATTTCGGTCAAATTACACCACCAGCAGATGTAGATGTATTTTTAGTTGCTCCGAAAGGTCCAGGACACTTAGTTCGTCGTCAATTCCAAGAAGGTGCTGGTGTACCAGGTTTATTCGCAATTCATCAAGATGCAACTGGTCAAGCAAAAGATTTAGCTCTTGCATACGGTAAAGGAATCGGTGCAGCTCGTGGCGGTTTACTTGAAACAACATTCAAAGAAGAAACTGAAACGGATTTATTCGGTGAGCAAGCTGTACTTTGTGGCGGTGCTACACAATTAGTTAGAGCAGGATTTGAAACATTAGTAGAAGCAGGCTACCAGCCAGAGCTAGCATACTTTGAAACACTTCACGAACTAAAATTAATTGTTGACCTGATGTTTGAGGGTGGTATGGCAACGATGCGTTACTCAGTATCAGATACAGCAGAGTGGGGCGACTATGTTGCGGGCCCGCGCATTATCGATGACTCCGTTAAAGCTCGTATGAAAGATGTATTAACGGATATTCAAGATGGTACATTCGCTCGCCGTTGGATTCAAGAAAATGAAAACGGTCGTCCAGAATATACAAAATTCAAAGAAGCTGGTGCAAACCACCAAATCGAAGAAGTTGGTGCTAAATTACGTGCTATGATGCCATTCATCAACGAAGGTAAAGAAAAGGTTGTAAGAGAAGTGGCTACAAGTACGAAAAATTGATATTTTCGATACAACACTTCGCGACGGCGAACAATCTGCTGGTATTAATCTAAACACAGCAGAGAAGATTGAAATCGCCAAGCAACTGGAGCGCCTAGGAGTGACAATTATTGAAGCAGGTTTTCCTGCTTCGTCACCAGGTGACTTTGAGGCGGTAAATCGTATTGCAAATTTAGTATAGTTCAACGCTATACAAAGAAAGGTGTTTTGACGATGGAGAAAAAAATTACAGTACTTCCTGGTGACGGAATAGGGCCAGAGGTTGTTGCTTCTGCTGTACGTGTATTGCAGGTGATTGGTAAGCGATTCAACCATACATTCCATTTAAGTTATGCAACAATCGGAGGCGCTGCCATCGACCAACACAATAATCCACTACCAGATGAAACAATTGAGATGTGTGAAAAGAGTGACGCAGTTATACTGGGAGCCGTTGGTGGTCCGAAGTGGGATAATAATCCACCGGAATTACGTCCAGAAAAAGGATTATTACGCATTCGCAAACATTTTGATTTATTCGCAAATCTACGTCCAGTAAAGGCGTTCCCGAGTTTACTAGATGCTTCGCCATTAAAGCGTGAAGTAGCCGAAAACGTCGATTTAATGATTGTACGTGAATTAACAGGCGGCGTATACTTCGGGGAACCACGTATGCGTACTGAGAATGGCGCGATAGATACAACTGTTTACTCAACTGCTGAAGTTGAACGTATCGTTGAAAATGCCTTTGAATTAGCACGTTTACGTGGAGGCAAATTATGCTCTGTTGATAAAGCGAATGTACTTGAAACAAGTCGTTTATGGCGCGAAGTTGTAGAAGCGAAGAAAAAAGAGTATCCAGATGTGCAAGTAGAACACAATTTAGTAGATTCAGTTGCTATGAAATTAATTACAAACCCTAGTTATTATGATGTGGTCGTTACTGAAAATATGTTTGGAGATATTTTAAGTGATGAAGCATCTGTTATTACAGGTTCTTTAGGCGTTCTACCATCTGCTTCTATTCGCGGAGATAATTTTGGTCTATATGAACCAGTACATGGCTCAGCGCCAGAAATTGCAGGTCAAGGTGTAGCAAACCCTGCCGCAACCATTCTTTCAGTGGCCATGATGCTACAATATTCATTTGGCTTAAAAGAAGAGGCTGCAGAAATCGAACGTGCTGTAAGTGCAGTATTTGATGATGGCTATTTCACAGCAGATCTTGCACGTGATGGTAGTCGTATACTTTCGACGAATGAATGGACAGATAAAGTCATTAACGAGATAGATACAAGCTTTGTTTCAGAAAGCATTATGACAACATACATTTAAAGAAATAGGTGAAGATAATGGGCAAAAATATAATTGAAAAGATTTGGGATAAACATGTCGTTTATCAGGAAGAGGGCAAACCGGACCTGTTATATATTGATCTCCATTTAATTCATGAAGTAACTTCCCCACAAGCCTTTGAAGGTCTAAGATTGAATGGCCGTCAAGTACGTCGCCCAGATTTAAGCTTTGCAACAATGGATCATAACGTACCTACAAAAAATCTACCAACGATTCATGATTCGATTGCGCGTAACCAAATCGAAACGTTAGCTAAAAATGCTGAGGAATTTGGCGTTGAACTTGCAGGAATGGGGCATCCTGACCAAGGGATTGTTCACGTAATTGGACCTGAGCTAGGTTTAACGCAGCCTGGTAAAACGATTGTCTGTGGTGATTCCCATACGTCTACACATGGTGCGTTCGGAGCGATTGCTTTCGGTATTGGAACATCAGAGGTAGAACATGTATTGTCAACACAAACTCTATGGCAAAACAAGCCGAAAACAATGGAAATTCGTGTAGAAGGTGAGCTTCCGGTAGGTGTTGCTGCCAAAGATATTATTTTAGCAATTATATCGAAATTCGGTATCGGTGTCGGCACTGGACATATTGTGGAATTCACTGGAGAGGCTATCCATAAGCTTTCTATGGAAGAACGGATGACAATTTGTAATATGTCAATCGAAGCGGGTGCAAAGGCAGGGCTAATTTCTCCTGACCAAACGACTGTTGACTATATTCGTGGTCGCAAGCATGCGCCACAAGGAGAAAAGTTTGAGGAAGCAGCAAATTATTGGTTAAGCTTAGCATCCGATGAAGATGCAACGTATGATACAGTTCGTATTATTCAAGCAGAAGAAATTGAGCCAATCATCACTTGGGGAACGAATCCGTCAATGGGTTCAGGTGTTTCAAGTAATGTACCAACACAGTCAGAGTATGAGGATGAGTCAGATAAAGCTGCTCTTCGCAAAGCACTAGCCTACATGGGCTTAGAGGAAGGTCAACCATTAACTTCAATCGATATTCAACACGTATTTATCGGTTCTTGCACAAACTCACGCATTAGTGATTTACGTGCAGCTGCAAATGTCATCGAAGGGCGTAAGGTACATGAAAATGTAACAGCGATCGTTGTGCCAGGCTCCTATTCGACAAAAAAACAAGCAGAAGCAGAAGGATTAGATAAAATCTTTACAGATGCTGGCTTTGAATGGCGTGAGACAGGTTGCTCAATGTGTCTGGCAATGAATGATGATGTAGTACCGGCTGGTGAACGCTGTGCATCAACATCAAATCGTAACTTTGAAGGACGCCAAGGAGCTGGTTCTCGTACGCACTTAGTATCACCGCCAATGGCAGCAGCTGCAGCAATTGCTGGCCACTTTGTGGATGTACGTGAATTCGTAAAGGAAACTGTGTAAATGCTATTTACACGGAAGGGATGATTGTAAATGGAACCAATTAATATCGTAAATAGTGTAATAACACCACTCGATCGTAAAAATGTCGATACAGACCAAATTATTTCGAAAGAGTTTTTAAAGCGTATTGAGCGTACAGGTTTTGGTCAGTATTTATTTTACCATTGGCGCTTTGATGGAGAGGGCAATGAAATTAAGGATTTTGTATTAAACAAACCCGAATATAAAAACTCTAAAATTTTAGTAGCACAAGATAACTTCGGCTGTGGTTCATCCCGTGAACATGCACCGTGGGCTATCCTAGACTATGGCTTCAATGTCGTAATTGCACCATCATTCGCAGATATTTTCCATAATAACTGCTTCAAAAATGGTATTTTACCAATCAAACTAACTGCAGCAGAGTGTGATGAAGTTCTAGCTAAAGGCTTAGAAAATCCGTATACGATGGAAGTCAATCTAGAAGCACAAACAGTAACGGGTGAAGATGGTGCAATTTATAAATTTAGCATCGATCCTTATTATAAAGAAACATTGCTAAACGGTTGGGATGAAATTGCGCTAACCTTTAAATACGAAGAACATATTGCTGCTTACGAAGCAGAACGTATTGTATTTTAATAGATTGAGGACTTACCCTTTGACTGAAGACGGATTTGTTGTCTTCAGTTTTTTTGTTGCTTAAAGAAGGGGTTGCCTTGAGTGAAGGGGAAACGGCTCAGGTAGCAGGCAGAACGCATAGCTTTGTAAATGATAGTTCTAATAAAAAGCGACTTTAGTTATTTGAATGTTTATTTAAAAAACGCAACAAATTGAAGTAATATTTTGATAATATATAAATAGAGTTATGGGAAATAAATGGAATGTTACCCAGTTTGTTGTCATGACGCTATAAGTTAGTAATGAATATAAGTAGGAACGGAAATTAATTAACGATTGGTGGTGAGTCAGTTAAACATTTACAAGAAAAGCTTTTAAGTAAAAGCGAGGGGGAACTATAAAAATGAAAATCCTTCGAAAATACAGCTTGTTAATTGGTGGCTTAGGTTTTTCTAATTTAGGGAACTGGATTTACCTTGTTGCGCTAAATTTATTAATATGGCATTTAACGCAATCGCCTGCAGCGATGGCTGGAATTTTTATTGTCGGACCAATAGCAAGAGTTTTAACAAGTTTGGTAGCAGGCTCTTTCATTGATCGTATGAATAAACGCAAGTTGATGATTGCAACTGATATTATACGAGGTTGCATTGTTTTTTGTATGCCGTTTATGGAATCTATTTGGCTTATCTATATGCTGTTATTTTTAGCGAACATAGCGAGTAGTTTCTTTGGGCCGAGCAGTACATATTATATTACAAAGCTTGTTCCCTCAGAAGATAGACAACGATTCAACGCAATTCTTGGTACGTTCAATTCAGGCTCGTTTTTAGTTGGTCCAGCACTTGCAGGAGTCCTCATCATGCTTTTTAATACAACAATTACGATTTGGTTTAACAGCTTTACATTTTTTGTTTGTGCTTTGATCATATACTTATTACCTGATGTAGATGATGTGAAGGAAACTTCACGGCAACGTATTACTTGGCAAATATTAAAAAGTGACTACCTAGCGGTGATAGCTTTCATTCGACAACATTCATTATTTATAACGATTTATTTACTGTTTCAAAGTACATTAATGATTGCATTTGCGCTTGATTCTCAGGAAACAACCTTTATAAAGCAGGATTTGGCTTTATCCGATAGCTTATATGGAGTTTTTGTGAGTAGTGCAGGAGCCGGAGCAATTGTAGGTGGAATGGTTGCTGCAAGCTTCGCCAAAAAAAGGTCCACTCGGTCATATATGGCTTTTGGCTTGTTGCTGACAATGCTGTTTTATACAGCTTTTTATGCCTCGACATCGAGTGTTTTGGCCTTTGTAAGTTTTGTTTTTTTAGGCTTTTTTATGGCATTTAGTAATACTGGTTATGAGACGTTTTATCAGCAAAATGTACTACCTGAAATGATGGGGAGATTCGGTAGTATTTCTAGTATTTTTCAAAATATTTTACAAATCTCCTTTACTTTACTATTAGGTCTGTTTGCAGAATTATTTACACTTCAAATGACGGCAATTATTTTTGGTATTATAAGTATTTTATTGTCGCTCTCATTATATTTTGTACTATATTCCCCGAAAAACTACATCGGGTTAAAGGAGGAAGTATCATGATTAGCTATAAGGTGCATTGTATTTTTTGTAAGAAAATATTTGAAGTTGTAGAAGGCACAAGGAAATATAAACTATATAAAGAAAATATGGACGGGAAGTTTTCCTGTGATGATTGTGATAGGAAAATTGAATTAGAGGCAAGGAAAGGTTTATTAGGAAAACTTTAACCTCATTTAGCGAGTGTCAAAACGTCTAGCGCCACGTCCTGTGGCAAAGATGAGTGACCAATATCCTGTTGCTGCCGCTACGTTGCACTGCGCTTTCGCACAAAAACCATCTGTTGCTGCCGCTACGTTGCACTGCGCTTTCGCACAAAAACCATCTGTTGCTGCCGCTACGTTGCACTGCGCTTTCGCACAAAAACCATCTGTCGCTGCCGCTACGTTAAAGGGTGCTGAAAAACTGCATTGCAGAATATGGAGTAAGAAGATTAGTACCCCATAATTTTCAAATGTAAATGGCCTGTCTTTCTACTGTTTTCTCAGTTAAAATGGAAAAATAAGATGGAAGGTAGGTCAAAAGATGATTACAGTTATAGGTAGTATAAATATGGATTTAGTTGTACAAATGGGGGTTTTTCCGAAGCAGGGTGAAACGATTCTTGGTACAGATTTTCAAACGATTCCAGGAGGAAAAGGGGCTAATCAGGCAATTGCTGCAGCACGTCTTGGAAGTGAAGTCACAATGATAGGCTGCGTAGGTTCCGATAGTTTTGGCGAAACATTGTGCAATGTTTTACAGCAAGAGCATGTTCAAACTGAAGCTATTACAAGCGTATCTGCACCAACTGGGATTGCTAATATTTTAATCTACAATAATGATAACCGTATCATAGTAGTACCAGGGGCAAATTATGAGTTAAAGCCTGCGCATATAGAGGCAGCGAAAGAAATCATTCAAAAAAGTCAAATGGTAATTATGCAGCTAGAAATCCCAACAGAAACGACCGCTTATGCAATAAAACTTTGTAAAGAAGCGAATGTACCTGTTTTATTAAATCCTGCACCAGCGGCTAATTTTGATGTGCAATGGATGGAGGATATTGCCTATATCACCCCAAATGAAACGGAGTGTGCAGAAATTTTTGGAGATAATGTAGAACAAATAATAGAAAAGTATCCTAATAAAATGATTATTACGCTAGGTAGTGATGGGGCACGCTATTTTGATGGTGAGTATCCTATTCATGTTCCGGGCTATTTGACGAAAGTAGTAGATACAACAGGTGCAGGTGATACGTTTAACGGTGCACTCGCTTATGCTTTAGCAGAAGGGCAATCATTGGATCAGGCAGTGTATTTCGCAAATATTGCAGCTTCATTATCAGTGGAGAAATTCGGTGCACAAGGTGGAATGCCAACACTTGGAGCAGTTTACTCACGTATGGCTGGAATGGAAGAATGAAGGGGAGACTAACTCTCTTACGAATTTATCATAATAATTTTTATTTCTTTTAGTCTGAATGAGTAATAGTATCTGAGATAACTTGTTTAAAAATGTAAGATTTATTACCTATTTGTGACGGTTGCATTTAAGTATATTGTCCTTTTTTGTCATTATTTCTTAGTACTATATATTAATAAATGAATATTTTCATTTATAATAACTTTAGATACATACGAAAAGAGGTTTTGGGGATGACAAATATTGATAATGTTCCGATCGAATATACAGCCTCAGCGAATAATATTTTGCCACAGCTTGTCGATCATTTGCGACAATTACATGGCATTATTGTACAAAATACTTATGTAAAAGATACAGCAAAACATTTAAATCGTATCATTCAAGATGCTAACAACGAAACGATGATTCTTATTGTTGGGAAAGAGCGTGTTGGAAAAACAACACTTGTAAATGGACTTTTAGGACGTCAAGTTTTGCCTGTTAGTGATCAGCATCCAACAGGGGTAAATACATTTTTGCGATACGGTGAACATGAAGAAATAAAGGCGTATTTTTTAGATGGCGTTGTAGCAATATTTGATATGAGCAAGCTAGAATTATTGACAACTAGCGATACTTTTGCATCTCAAATACTACGAGAACATTTAGATTACTTAGAAGTATATTTGAAAAACGATTTATTAAAATCAGTAACAATTATTGATTCGGTTTCATTGGAAGCTGGAGGAGGGGAAATGGCCTACTTCCCAGAAGCATTGATGAACCGTGTTGACGAAATCTTTTGGGTATTACGCTCAGGTTCAATGGCTATTTATCCTGAAATATTATTGATGGAAACGCTAAAAAACAAAGGTGTTGAGCCTCTTTGTGTAATCAATGCTATAGATTCAAATGAAAATACACAGGCGTTTATTAATGCTGAGAGGGAACGAATTGGGCATTTAATAAGTGATTTTGTAGCTATCTCTGCAAGAGAAGCAATTGAAGCTAAACAGACTAATAGTGATGAGCTTTGGGAGAAAAGTCAGTATGAGCAATTAATTTCAGAAATTCATCGGGTTGCAGAAAATAGTGATAAGAAAACGTATGGCATTTTAATTCGCTTCTTGCAATGGCTTGAACGATTCCGCTTCGAATTAACTGTTATTCCACAAAGAGATCCATTCCAATCTGCAGTTGAGAACATTGAAAAGTATGCAGGCGATACACAATACGAATTTTCACGCTATCAACGTGATTTAGCGATTGTAACTGAATATGAGCAAGAATACGAGCAGGTTGCCAACGTATTTAAAAATGTTCAAACATTATATCAACTTTTACAAACCATTTCACAAAATGATTATTTTCAGGATGAAATTGTGGAAAGCTTTACAGAAAAAGCTGTTTTATATCAACAAATGTTACGGGAATACCGTAATATGCATAGCGATTATATACGTGAATATGATCGATTGGACGCTCAGCATAAAAAAATTCACGGAAAAGGCCTTATGAAAGCTATTTTTGGTCAGCATACACAAAATGGATTTTTCAAGGAACGTGTCAATAAGTTAAATGAGCAGCAAGTTGTTTGTATTGCACAATATGAAAAAGTGCAAGAAGCGGAGGCAACGATGCTTCACTCCCTTTATTCAATACAAAGTTATCTTATGGAGTTAACGAAAAAACGTTTGGAACGTATTGAGCAAAAAGTGCAAGAGCTAAATCGCCAACGTTCAAAAGAAAAGCGTCAATTAAAGTTATACGCAAATAAATTAAATGAATTTTCTTGTTTAATTGAGGCGCAGGGCTATATTAAAGAAAATATTCAACCATTTTTAATGGACGAACAAATGCCGTTAAAAGAAAAAGATATTGTCATGCTAAAAGAAACGATTAACAGTATTATTAGCATTGATCTGACAAATAATGGGCTACTTGCACGTAGTCAAATGAACAATAAAATGGAGAGCATTGCAATTCCTTTCGATGTTCAGAAAAAATATCCATTACATACGTTAGCTTTAACAGAAGTAGATGTAAAATCAAACGATATACCAGAAATACCGAAAAAATTAGATATTCAATATGAAGAATAAACGTTAAAAGAAATGTTCTAAAATTATTTTGTAATTTTAGAACATTTTTTATGTATTTCCTGTTTTCCACAAATGGATTAATTGGCGAAAGTTGGAACCAAATAAGCCGATTTTCGTATTGATAGTAGGAGGGATAAACATGATTCAAATTAAAGGACGTTTTACTGAAGCGAAAATTTATTCAAATACAGCCTTACAATCAGCTATTGATCAAATTAAAGAATTGGCAAATCAAGCCTTTATGGCAGGAACAAAAGTACGGATTATGCCAGATTATCATGCAGGGAAGGGTTGTGTTATTGGCACAACAATTCAACTGCAAAATCGTGTAGTGCCTAATCTTGTAGGCGTTGATGTAGGCTGTGGTGTATTTGTAGCAGAGTTAAATGAGGCGGATATCGATTTTTCGAAACTTGATGCTACAATTCGAGCACATATACCAAGCGGACAGAATATCCATCAGGAAGTATCTTCTGCACGTCATTTTGTTGAATTCGAGGGGAGACAGTTTGTAGCAAGTGGTTTAAAAGATGACTATACGAATTTATCGCTTGGTACACTTGGGGGAGGCAATCATTTTATCGAGCTTGCCAAAGACGAAGCAGGCACACATTACTTACTTATCCATACTGGGTCGCGATATGTCGGAGCTAAGGTAGCGAATTGGCATCAAAAAAGAGCCTATGAAACATTACAACAAGAAGATTTAAAAGAAAAAATTGCCGAGCTGAAATATCAGGGGCGCGAAAAAGAAATTCAAACGATGATTAAAGCTTTTAAAGAGCAAAATCCTATTGTACCAAAAGATTTAGCTTATTTAGAGGGTGAGTATTTCCATGATTATATACACGATATGAAAATTGCTCAGCAATATGCTCGGATGAATCGTTGGACAATTGCCGAAACAATCTCCAAGCATATGAACTGGCGTTTTAACGAAACATTCGATACGATCCATAACTATATTGATACAGAAACAATGACGTTAAGAAAAGGAGCCGTTCGAGCAAATAAAGGGGAGAAGCTCGTTATTCCTATGAATATGCGAGATGGCTCACTCATTTGTATGGGGAAAGGGAATGCAGATTGGAATTACTCAGCACCACATGGGGCAGGGAGAATGTATTCTCGCCGTGCTGCAAAAGAAGCACTAAACATGGAAGATTTTAAAGAAACGATGCAAGGAATTTGGACAACATCCGTAAATGAAGAAACATTAGATGAAGCCCCAATGGCCTATAAGCCGATGTCAGAAATTACATCTGTTCTTGAGGAAACTGCAGATATAATAAAAGTGATTACACCCGTTTATAATTTTAAAGCTAGCGAAGCCGTTAAGCCTTATGAGCGAAAAAATCAGAAAAATCCCTAATAATAGAAAGTACTTGCATTTACTCTTATCTATTAACATTATTTCTTTAATGGTATAAAATAGGCTTACAAAGATGAAGTGGGTGGTTTTTTGGTATCTTCAAAAGATGTGGCTAAATATGCGGGTGTTTCTCAAACAACGGTTTCAAGAGTGTTAAATACTCCTGAACTCGTAAAGCCGAAAACTGTTAAAAAAGTGATGCGGGCAATTGAGGATTTAAATTATATTCCAAATGATATTGCAAGATCACTTGTACAGAAAAAAACTGGCATTATTACTTTGATATCAGGGCCTTTACATAATCCTTTTTTTGTCGATACAACTACTGCAATCGTTAATTATGTTAATGCTCGGGGCTATAAAGTAAATGTTTATTTTGGTACGGAAGATGATTTAAATTCTATTTATAATTCTGTTTTGGAAACTAGAGCTGATGCGATTATATTATCGTCAATGTTATATGAAGATGACTTATTTTTTAAGCTTGAAAAACTAGGCATTCCATTTATCATGTATAATCGCAAGCATCGAGAAAACAGGTATTTTGTAGAAATTGATAATGTGGAAGCTGGTTATATAGCGACGAATCATATTTTATCTTTAGGTCATCGTGACATATGCTGGATTGGCGGTCCACATGAAATTAGTACTTTTTTTGAAAGGTACAATGGCTTTAAAAATGCTTTAAAGGACAGCGCTATAGATATTAATACAGTGCCAGCATTTTTTACAAATACGAAAAAAGACGATATTGAACGAATATTTGAGGAAATACTAAAGCTTCCTACTAGGCCTACCGCTATTTGTGCCGCAACAGATGCAATTGCTATTGAAATTTTAAACCTTTGCTTAGAGAGGGGCTTTCATGTTCCCCAAGATTTTAATGTTATAGGTATTGATAATGTGGAGCTCAGTAAGCACCATTCAATTGCTTTAACAACAGTAGGTTTAGAATCCGAAAAAAACCTCGGATTTATTGCTATTGAAAAATTATTTGAGGTAATGGAGAAAAAAAGTGCTTGCATTCAACAAACAGAATCTGTTAAACTTTTCCCGAGAAATACAACAAGTAAAAAAATAAACTGATGCCTCAGTTTATTTTTTAAAGCTAAAATGGTTACGTATTCATTTTTTTATTTTCAGAAATGAATACGTAACCATTCGAAGAGAGGAGTGAGTAAGGCCTTGAAAAAGAGCTTATTTATTAATGGACAATGGCAAATGACAGATGAATTTATGGAGGTTCAAGCTCCCTACTCAAAAGAGGTCATTGCTCAATTTGCTATGGCCACTGAAGATGATGTACAGCATGCAATTGAAAGTGCTCATGCAGCAGAAGCCGAAATGGCAGCATTAACAGCATTTCAAAGAGCAGAAATTTTAGAACAATTATCGGATCTATTTGCAAAAAATCGAGAAGAAGCAGCTAGAATTATTTCACTAGAATCAGCGAAGCCGTTAAAATATGCCTATGCTGAGATTGATCGAACGATTGAAACTTACAAATTTGCAGCAGAAGAAGCAAAGCGGCTATCTGGTGAAATGATTCCGATGGATGCATCTAAAAGTGGAGAGGGTAGATTTGGTTATACCATTCGAGAGCCATTGGGCGTTATTGCGGCTATTACACCTTTTAATTTTCCGCAAAATTTAGTAGCCCATAAAGTTGGACCCGCATTAGCAGCTGGAAATACGATTGTTTTGAAGCCTGCAACCCAAACAGCGTTATCTGCTCATTTTTTAGCACAATTATTGGCACAAACAAAATTACCAGCGGGTGCATTTAACTTAGTAACTGGGCAAGGAAAACTAGTAGGAGATGCCTTTTTAGCACATCCAAAAGTAAAGATGATTACATTTACCGGAAGTCCTGCTGTAGGTATTTCCCTCCGCAATCGCGCTGGCTTAAAGAAAGTCACATTAGAACTTGGTTCGAATGCAGGTGTTATTGTTGATGAAGGGATTCAACTCGATAAGATTATGGACCGAATTGTAATGGGGGCTTTTTCAAATCAAGGTCAAGTTTGCATCTCCCTACAGCGTATATATGTAAAAGAAAATATGATGAATGTATTTTTAGAAAAACTAAAAGCAAAAATAGAACAGCTAACAATAGGGGACCCTTTAGATGTAACAACGGATTTAGCGATGATGATTTCAGAAACGGAGCAACAGCGTGCTGTTACATGGATAGAAGAAGCGGTAGCAGAAGGTGCCGAAGTACTGACAGGTGGTCGTATTGACAATAATATTTTACTTCCAACAGTATTATATAATGTATCCTCTCAAAGCCGTGTATCTTGTGAAGAAATATTTGCACCTGTTGTAATTGTCAATCCTGTTTCTTCCATAGAAGAAGCCATTGATGCTGTCAATGATTCACATTACGGGTTACAGGCAGGCATATTTACACCTTCAATCGAGATGGCCTTTAATGCTTCAAAGAAATTACAAGTAGGAGGCGTCATTATTAATGACGTTCCAACATACCGTGTTGACCATATGCCATATGGCGGCATTAAAGAAAGTGGAACAGGTCGAGAAGGCATCAAATATGCAGTTGAGGAAATGACAGAAATGAAGTTAGTGGTTTGGAATAACAATTAACTTCTTTCAGTAGCAAATGTTTTAAGTAGCGACAGCTACAAATGTTTTAAGTAGCGAAAGCAAAGCGACAGCTACAAATGTTTTAAGTAGCGACAGCTACAATTATGTCGAGTTATAAATGATTCGGAAATGGGGATGGTTGTAAATGAATATAATCAAACAGCACCCGAAATTGTATGTTATGGATAATAGAACAATGCGAATGGATTGCCATGCATAACCCTGCAACGATTGATCATCCAAACCAGCCAAATGAATTTGTAGAGCATCACCTATCAAGGCACCTTGTATACTTTATAATTCTGTTGGCTATAATTCTACAGTTGAACGAATTAGAAGATTAGCAAATGAAACAAATTCGCATGTGTGGTTTGGCCATGACTCAGTCCAATGTAAGTCATTTAGAAAATCGAATTATGAATAGATAGGAGTAGAACAATTATGCATAAATTAACCTTTACTCCTGCGAGTTATACAGGCTGGGGTTGTTTGAGTCAGCTACTACCGGAAGTAGAAAAATTGAAAGCAAATAATATTTTAATCATCACAGATCCATTTTTAAAAGAGTTAGGTTTAACAGATCATCTTGAAAAGCCTTTACTCGAAAATGGGTACGCTACAACTATTTATACCGATATTGCCCCAGAGCCACCGCTCGCAATTGGTGAAAAACTAGTTGATTTTACTAGAAAACATCATTTTGATTTAGTGATTGGTTTAGGGGGAGGAAGTGCATTAGACTTAGCGAAACTTGCCGCGGTTTTAGCAACACATGATGGGAAAGTGGCAGATTACTTAAATTTAACAGGAACAAAAACCCTTGAAAATAAAGGGTTACCTAAAATTTTAATTCCGACTACATCTGGAACAGGCTCAGAAGTGACAAATATTTCAGTACTGTCACTTGAAACGACGAAGGATGTTGTGACACATGATTACTTATTAGCAGATGTCTCCATTATAGACCCTGCGTTAACGATTTCCTTACCACCCAAAGTGACCGCTGCTACAGGCGTAGATGCTTTAACACATGCAATAGAGGCCTATGTTTCTGTAAATGCCAACGAAGTAACTGATGCACTTGCACTACAAGCTATAAAATTAATTAGTGTCTCCATTCGAACTGCAGTGCATGACGGTCAAAATAAGCAGGCACGCTCGGATATGAGTTATGGTAGTTATTTGGCAGGCTTAGCCTTTTTTAATGCTGGTGTTGCAGGAGTACACGCTTTAGCTTATCCACTTGGTGGCCAGTTCCATATTGCTCATGGAGATTCCAACGCAGTGCTACTACCATATGTCATGGGCTATATTCGTCAAAGTTGCGAAAAACGTATGAAAGATATTTTAGATGCAATGGGTATTTCATCTGCGTATTTATCGCAAGAAGAGGCTTCCTATAAATGTGTAGATGCATTGAAGCAACTTGTGCAGGACGTTAATATTCCGTCCACATTACAAGGATTTAATATACCTAAAACAGCACTGGAACAACTAACGGATGATGCGACAAAGCAAACAAGAATTCTAGCACGTAGTCCGATGCCGCTTAAGCGAGAAGATATCTATTCGATATATCGAGCTGCGTTTGATGGAGAAGTTCGAGAACCTCATCTACTATAACGAAGATACGAGAAACGTTGAATTGTGGGCGTTTCTCTTTTTTTAGGAGCTTTCTCAATGATTAAAGTCCCTGTTAGTGAAATAATTAAATACTTTCAGGTAAATAATGTTTCCAAAGCATCAGTATGCTCCTTTAATACAGCAATGGTTTTATTGTTTGGTTTTTGCAAAAATAATAGAATAATCCTCTTCATTAAGACTCATTTTGTTTCCTCAAGCATTTAATCATAGTTACTTTTATTGGACTTTAAATATACAGTATTCAAAGCGTGAATCGAATATCCTTTTTCTGGTGTATCAAACAACATTAAATGCTGATAACAGAAATTCGTTTGAATTCCTTGCGAGCGTAATAATGCTGCTAAAAGGTTTGATTTTTCATACAAATACCTTTGTTTATACTTCAATACATCTAAGGCGTGACAAGTAACTTTTTCCCCTTGAATATCCCAAGAATGTGATATTTCATCACGTACAAATTCAAAAGCAGTTTCTGTTTTAGTTAAGTTAAAAAATCCCTCAATTTTTTCTTTAATAATTGAATTTGAGTAATCAACCACATCTAATTCAAGTAAATAATCACCTGAATTTTCAGATTCAAATACAAACCCCATAAACATAAACCCTTTTTATTGTATTTTTTATTTGTAATTATATGTTAATAAATAACATGGGGGTGGTTAGTATATATTTTAAATTCAACAAACAGTGCAGTTTAGTTAAGCAACAGTAGTGAGTTATTGTTAAAATGATGTTAGTATAGAATTTTAAAGAAACTAAAGGGGAGGGATAGTATTGCAAATTAATTTGAACAAATCTCTTGCTTGGAAAATGGGGGAGATGCTTGAAGCTGGCTTAATAACATATAAGCACTATTTATTATTTTGTGATGAAATTATAGATAAATCTGAAAGCCCTCCTTATTGGATTATAGAACTTTCATTAACAAAATTTCAAAACGGTGCAGAAAGAATTGTAAAGGAATTTGCAAATTCGGAACCCTTTGAAAATTTCCCTGAATTAAATGATTTCTACTTGGCTTGTTTATTTTTAAAATATAAACAACGTCAAATATCTTGGGCAAGTTTTCTTTTTAGTGCTGGATGGTATAGTGACGGTTCCCATTGTTCAATCCATTGTGAATTTTTTTATGACCTGCTTAATGCTTATGAAAATTCCAAATACAGTCAAGGTTTAGAAGAAATTCAAGTAATAGATGTTGAAAATCTTCTTAAGATAAATATTAGTGAAGTACAAGTCATTTATAAGATATTTGAATATTACTTTGACAAATATGTATCTAGTTCACGATGAATACTAAAGTTTCGAAAAATTAAAATTATTATAGGAACCGTTTTTCTTATTGAAGTAGTTTAGTTCAATAAGAAGTATGATAAGATTTGGTTAAAAAAGAGCGAAGAGATTATATGAAATATAATTGTCCTTGTTGTGGATATAGAATATTAGACGAGACCCGCAGGAACTTATATGGAGTTCAATTTGATGAGCGGAGGAGCTAACATTCCATCCTTGAGACAAGCACCATAAAAATTTATTATGTTTGGGGCTTCTGAGTAAAGGTGTATTGAGTTTGTAAGAAAACTTAATGAGAAAGACGAAAAAGAACCTAATTAGAAACGTTTATTACAGAGGAGAGTTATTCAGCTAACGGAGTACTTTGGTGAATATTCAATTTAAGAAAAACATAAAAACAGAGTTGATTCTAGATTAACTCTGTTTTTATGTTTTAATAGCAACAATCAAAGAAGCCCTTTTTTAAATTCTATGAAGTAATACATACAGAATATAAA
>NZ_JAQZSD010000171.1:0-1032 GCF_028674935.1 Lysinibacillus sp. CNPSo 3705
AGCAACAAATTTAGCAATTTCAATTGTACGTTGCTTTAAAATGGCGTATTCTTCATGTGTTAACAGGTTTAACATGGCTAAAGCATCTTCAGAAATGGGAGGATCTAGTCGTTCATCATCTTTGATGGTAACTTCTACGAAAGAATCTAAATCTTGTCCTTCTTTTTCGTAAGCACCATAGCGACTCTGGACTATTTAAACGAAAAATCTCCCACTCTCATAAGAGAGGGGAGATTTTTTTAGTTCATTACAATAAAAATACCAGCTAGGGTAATAGTAAGGATGACGATTAGAATAATAAAAATTATGAATGGAAGTAAGATTGTAAAGAAGGCCATCCAATTTGAAATTTGGTGTGCTTCTGCTACCACACCTACCGTAATAACAAAAGACCAGATACCAACAACAGGTGCTACTAATAACGAAAGAATTAAAAAAATCCAAGATATTCCACCTATGTTGCTTAGGTCCATTAATGTTTCAGGAGACGTCAATAACCAAATAACATAAAGCGGAATTAGAACGATAGATGGTATAATTGTAATGCTTAATCCTTTAAATAACTCCGAGAAAGTACCTGTACCTTTAAAAAGTTTACCGAATAGCCATAATATAAGAGCAGAAAAAGCTGTTCCTATAATCCCTGTTACTGGAGCGAAAATCACACATAACAACACCAAAACCCAGGGAGAAAAATCAGATAAGGATTCCGAGTTTCCTGAGTCTTGCAGCGTTGTCATCATAGAACCAATATAGCCGATAGACAGAATCAAAATCGCAAAACCAATAGATTTATCGTTAATCATATAACGGGCGGTTTGCTTTGGGTGGAGCCAAACCGATAAAAATGGATTAAATTTCAGCCTTTCCTGCTGTAGGTCATTATAGTTTTCCATCAAATTACCTCCAAAATAATAGTATAAATGCATGATACGTATAATTAGTATACGAGTGATTCGATGAAAAGTTTCGAAAAAACATTTTAGACAAAAAGAGCCGCAAGAAAGCGACTCTTTTTGATTACTCGTATAT
>NZ_JAQZSD010000172.1:0-996 GCF_028674935.1 Lysinibacillus sp. CNPSo 3705
CAATAATAACAGTATTTATAAAACAACCAAAAAGGAGATAAAAATGAAAAAATTACTTAAATTTATCATGCCATTAATATTTATCTTGTCTATTTATACTTATAGTGCAGATAATGCTTCTGCATCTACATCGGAGGCTGTTTTTGTAGGCCCTTCTAATACTTATGGCTACTCAAGTTTAATTAATGCATCATCAAAAGTTTATGTTCTAATTAAAAATACTGGTTCAGTAGATATTTATTGGACAATACTAGATTCAAATAATAAACCAGAAGCGGACACTTTAATTGTTCGTCCTGGTGCAGCTCTTGGAAAATTTGTTACGACAAATACTAATACTAAACACAAGTTAGCATTGTATTGTTCTGGTGATACAAATAAATGTAGTGCAACTGGTAATATTTCTCTAAATTAACACTCGTTAACCACCATTAAGTTTATTATCTATTACATCTATTTATTGGTTCTAAGTCAAATGTTGGGGTGCTGTAATCTTTCAGCACCTTAACCCAGATGAACTCCGATTTCTTTATACTTTAAATTTAATAAGATTTTTGCTCGAAAGTGATCGAAGCGTCGAAAGCCAAATGCATTCCGTTTCATCACTTTTGTTTTGTTATTAATACCTTCTAAGAAGCCATTGGAATAACCAAAACTAAAGCTATTTAAGATTTCTACTTGCCAGTTTTTAAATGTTTGAATTGCTTTTAAGAAAGCTGGTAATTTTGTCTCTTCCACCTTACGGTAAAAAGCTAGTAATCGCTTCTTTACTTCTACGACATCATTCTTTGTCTTTGCCCAATCAAACCATTCACAATAGGCTTCCTTTAATTCATGAGCTACTTTTAATGTTTTAGACATTTCTGTATAGCGCTGTAAGTACCACTGTTGTTTTGGTGATAATTTAGATGCACGTTTATAAAATACATGACGCATACGTTTACACTTTGTGCGATTGTATTTGTCCCATTCTTTTTGTACTTGTCGGCGCACTTC
>NZ_JAQZSD010000173.1:0-945 GCF_028674935.1 Lysinibacillus sp. CNPSo 3705
CGTTAATGTAAAAAATGATGAATTAATGACACCAGTACAATTTGAAAAGCTTATAATGAGTAGTCAATTTGAAAAAGCATTAGATATGTATAAACCGAAGATTTTATTACTAATTAGTAAAAATTGCCCGTATTGCAAAGAGATTTTTGAGATATATTGGAATGAATTCCATAGTGAAGTTAATAACTATAGAGATATTTTTGTATTAGTAGAAGATACTGATGAAAATTCAGAATCTTTTCTAAAACTATACGATTTTAATTTCAATATTCTTAAATATGATAGGCAATTTCTTGCTGAAAATTCAATTGATACTGCCCCTTCATTTATTTATTTAAATGAAATAAATGAAATAATATTAAAAACACCAGAGATTTATCGCTTTTTTAATTTAGTTTATGGTTCTAATTCTACAATCAAAAAAAAGGAGGAAGTATTATTATGAGTAATTTTCTAAATAATTTAATTCAACCAACAGCAAAAGCTTGTTCACAACAAACATTTTACAAATGGTGTCAAGGTCACGTAAATTGTGCTACACAAGGAATGATAGGAACTTTGGGAAAATGGGTTGACAAGAACAACCCGCAATGGATTTGCGATGGTAATATACATTTTTGCAATTGTGGTTGCACTAAATAAAACTATATAAAAATGGTTTAATATTTATTAAATAAAAAATTAAATAAAAAAATAGTCTAATATTGTAGAATTAGAATTTATAATAAAGGTTGGACTTTAAAGGTTCAGCAAACCGTAGACAGTTTTCCTTTGTCTACGGTTTTTTTAGAGCGTTTCAGCTAATTCTTCCGTGGGGATAGTTTTATTTAAATATAGTTTCAATAAATAATTATATTAGGGAGAACTTAAAAATGTTATTTTATATAATAAATTTTTATATTAAAAACTGTTTGAAATTATCAATTTTTAATATAAGTTTAAAAA
>NZ_JAQZSD010000174.1:0-873 GCF_028674935.1 Lysinibacillus sp. CNPSo 3705
TTCGTGATAGCTTCGTCTGATACATGTAGTCCATTTTGAACATCTTCTGTAACTTTTGCCATGATGTTGACAGATTGTTCTGTTTCTATTTGAATGCCATGGATTAGCTCGAAAATTTGTTGTGCAGACGCCTGTGATTGCTCGGCAAGTTTTCTTACTTCATCAGCAACGACTGCAAAGCCTTTTCCGTGCTCTCCTGCTCTTGCTGCCTCAATCGCTGCATTAAGAGCCAGTAAGTTCGTTTGATCTGCAATGCTTGTAATGACATCTAAAATGGACGTAATTTGCTTAGAGCGTTCATGTAGTGTTTGAATTTTCGTATTTGAATCGGCCACTGATAAATGAATAGAATGCATTTGATCTTTTGTATCTCGAACAGCCTTACCACCTTCATCTGCCTGTAGCGTTGCATGCTGTGAAAGATCCGTCACGGTCGAAGAGATCTCCGCGATATGAAGAATAGCCTTCGAAAGCTCCTGTAACGATTCTGCATTCTTATTGGCACTCGTCGTTTGCGTATCTGCGCTCGACGCAACATCTTGAATCGAAATGGCCACTTTTTCTGTAGCAATGCTCGTTTGGTTAGCATTGGCTGTTAACTCTTCTGCCGACGAAGCTACCTCTTCAGCATTTTGTTCAATTTTTTGAATAAGCGTTCTTAAACTGTCTTGCATATCGTTAAATGCTTGCCCTAGCTGTCCAATCTCGTCATGAGATTTTACCGTCACTTTTTCAGTTAAATCGCCCTTACTTATCGTTACTGCACTATCCTTGAGCGCTTTAATCGGGTTTATAATTGCCTTCATGACAAAGAAGAATACAATCACACTGATTACAATTGCAGCGATTAGTACGAGAAACGTTTTATACAAA
>NZ_JAQZSD010000175.1:0-818 GCF_028674935.1 Lysinibacillus sp. CNPSo 3705
TTTTTCAACTATATCAGCTTTATTTTTTCCTAAATCTTCTTTGAAATATGTACCCTGTCTAGTTAAATTTGATTCGTCTATAATATCATTGTCAATGATAGTGAATGTTTTAATACCCAATCTAGTTAAGATTTCGCAAACATTTGAACCAATTCCGCCTAAACCAACTATTAAAACATGTGCATCATTTAATTTTTGTTGATAAATAGAAGGATTTGTGTTATTCGAGATATCCATCCATTCGAAAAAGTTTATATTACGTGAATATTTATATTTTTTTTCATATTCATTTGTAGTAAGTAGACCTAAATTCTTTAGAACATTAATTTTATTATTAAATTCTTCTTCGCTTATTTTTAATTCTGAACGTTCTTTCTCTCCATTTAATACTTTTAAAATATCAATGTTTATTTCACTTTTTTCTATTGACCTTTCGATTCCATTTTGGCCTAATCCAAAGATTATTTTTTCTCCCACAACCAAAGGCTGTAAAGTCTTTTTTATTTTTAATTCGCTCATAGAAATATTCCTCCAATTATAAAATTCTTATTTTGAGTTAAAACAAACAGAAAGAATGTACATTCTTTCTGTTTGTTTTAGGAATTTTCCAAATTTTTTTCAGATTAGCGCTCGCCAAAACGGAAATCGTTCATTATAGTCACCTCCATTACTAATTAACCCTATAATAGGATATATTTCCAATAAAAGCAATATTATTTCCAAATAAATGTGAATTTTCTCAATATTATTTTCGTAATTCAACCTCAATTAAAGTTATTTCCCCATTTTTATTGCATTTTTGGGATTGTATACACAAT
>NZ_JAQZSD010000176.1:0-809 GCF_028674935.1 Lysinibacillus sp. CNPSo 3705
AAACTATTTAGTAATACTTGACGAAACAAACCATCTGTTATATATTAATTAGAAATAAAAACAACTGTTATAAAACAGTTTGGTTTAGGAGGAATTCTAATGTCAAAGTATCGTGATGGTTATGAATTTTATTGTGAGATGTGTGAACGCTATGGTCTTGAGCCAATTTCATTCCGCTACTATTTGCTACAGTTATCACAGCAACAACTTTCCGCTTATAATATGCAAGCCAAACAATTAGGAATTTGAAAGGTTTGTAATTAAAGGATGTGGTTATTACGGAAGCCGACGTGAATATTTTATGAAAAGCCCAGCCATACTAATTTAAATGGACTGGGCTTTTGTATAGTTGAAAGAAATATCAGAAAATTTATTGACGTTGCAAATCAGCTGTTATATAATATTATCGGAAATATAATTCTGTTATATAACAAGATATATCGATCAATTATCATAAGAATAATTAGAATATTATAACGAAACTGTACAATCGAAAGGAAGTTATTAGTATGACAGATTATCGAGAAGGCTATGATTTTTATCGACAAGTGTGCGAGAAACACGATTTAGAGCCAATAAATTTTCACTATTATATATTAAACTTATCACAGGAACAACTAGATGCCTACAATGAACGAGCTAAAACATTGAGAGGTCAAATACAATATGAAATCTCTTAGCTTATAAAAATGCCTCACTGTCTTAATGTGACAGTAAGGCATTTTTGCTTCATATCATAAATGAAGCAATTATTCAAGTATAGTAAAATTACAGAAGATTCATATATTATAAAGATAACTAGGCTAAAT
>NZ_JAQZSD010000177.1:0-756 GCF_028674935.1 Lysinibacillus sp. CNPSo 3705
AATATATATCTACCAAAGATGACTTAAAGGATATTTTCAAAGAATATAACTTTGATCTTTCTATATGTTGTGCTGATACTCCCAAGTACACAATCGATGCATGGTTTGATGAATTGTCAATAGAATTTAATAAACCTTTTATTGCAGGTTCATATGCTTCTACAGTTATAAATACATTTTGTATGAACCCAAATTTAACAATTACAAGCTCTGAGTTGTATGGCGAACATGGTGCTTCAAGAGAACAGCTCTTGGATAACATATCATTCCCGACAAGTGTTATAGCACCGATCACTTATATGGCTGCAGGATTGATTTCTTATCAAGCTTACAGTGTCATTACACAACTAAATTATAAACCAGAGGCCATTCAAATCGATTTATTTAACTGGACAGTAAATAAATATGACCTTAGAAAAAAATAAAAACTTCATATATTTAATTTCTGGAAGAGTAATAACAAATTTCGGAGATAGCTTATATACAGTTGTTTTAACGTATATAACAATATCTTTTTACAACTTTGGTGCAAGTGCTTTAGCTATCTTCGGATTAATAGCTTTTTTACCATCCTTAATGAATTTTGCCTTTGGGACTTTAATAGACAACTTTAGAAACAAAAAAAAGTTATTAATAAGTTTCGAAATTATACAATTGATATCTATAACTGGAATATTATTAACTGTGTACTTTAGATTAGATATAATATTAATTTTTTTATTACATTTCATATTTTCATTTGCAAATACATTGATA
>NZ_JAQZSD010000178.1:0-739 GCF_028674935.1 Lysinibacillus sp. CNPSo 3705
TTTAAAAGCGTATCATTTCCGAGGACGTAAGAAAGGTGCACGTCAAATTAAAATGACGTTAGAAAATCAATATGGGATTACGTATAACTTAAAACGTATACGCCGTATTATGAAGAAATTCGAAATTGTATGTCCAATTCGAAAAACTAATCCGGCACGTAGAATGGCCAAAGCGACAAAAGAACATCGTACATGTCCAAATGAATTACAGCGTAACTTTAAACAAGGTATAGCAGGAAAAGTATTATTAACAGATATCACGTATTTGACGTACGAAAACGGTAAACGTGCTTATTTATCAACGATTAAGGACGCTGAGACAAACGAAATTTTAGCGTATGAAGTATCTGCTTCATTAAGTATGGATATCGCGCTTAATACACTTCGTAAATTGAAACAAAATCACCACCATTTAGCAGAGGATGCATTTATTCATTCAGATCAAGGATTCCATTATACGAATCCGCAATTCCAGAAACTTGTGAAGGAAATAGGACTAGGGCAATCGATGTCACGCCGAGGAAACTGTTGGGATAACGCCCCTCAAGAATCCTTCTTCGGTCATTTTAAAGATGAAACCAATTTGAAAGCGTGCGAAACATTAGAACAAGTAAAACGAGAAGTGAAAAGTTATATGACGTATTACAACCATTATCGAGGGCAATGGAACTTGAAAAAGCTGCCGCCTGCAAAATACAGACAGCAGCTTCAAAAGGTTGCCTAGCTTTTTTTCAAAATG
>NZ_JAQZSD010000179.1:0-739 GCF_028674935.1 Lysinibacillus sp. CNPSo 3705
TTTAAAAGCGTATCATTTCCGAGGACGTAAGAAAGGTGCACGTCAAATTAAAATGACGTTAGAAAATCAATATGGGATTACGTATAACTTAAAACGTATTCGTCGTATTATGAAGAAATTCAAGATTGTATGCCCAATTCGAAAAGCTAATCCGGCACGTAGAATGGCCAAAGCGACAAAAGAACATCGTACATGTCCAAATGAATTACAGCGTAACTTTAAACAAGGTGTAGCAGGAAAAGTATTATTAACAGATATCACGTATTTGACGTACGGAAACGGCAAACGTGCTTATTTATCAACGATTAAAGACGCTGAGACAAACGAAATTTTAGCGTATGAAGTATCAGCTTCATTAAGTATGGATATCGCGCTCAATACTCTTCGTAAATTGAAGCGAAATCACCACCATTTAACGAACGATGCATTTATTCATTCAGATCAAGGATTCCATTATACGAATCCAAAATTCCAGAAACTTGTGAAGGATATGGGACTAGGGCAATCTATGTCACGCCGAGGAAACTGTTGGGATAACGCCCCGCAAGAATCCTTCTTCGGTCATTTTAAAGATGAAACCAATCTGAAAGCGTGCGAAACATTAGAAGAAGTAAAACGAGAAGTGAAAAGTTATATGATATATTACAACCATTATCGAGGGCAATGGAACTTGAAAAAGCTGCCGCCTGCAAAATACAGACAGCAGCTTCAAAAGGTTGCCTAGCTTTTTTTCAAAATG
>NZ_JAQZSD010000180.1:0-727 GCF_028674935.1 Lysinibacillus sp. CNPSo 3705
CATCTGGTCCGTCCCATCGAACACAGGCGGCGCGCCCTCATCAATTGCCATCTGGGCTGACGAGCGCTTGCGCGCACTAGGGTCTGTACCTAAATAGCGCCACGTGATTCTCTTGCCTACGTGTTGATTCGGGGGCGAGAGAATGCGCGCTGGTTTGTTTTGGCTGAACGACAGGCAATGGGCGCGTATCGAACCGCATCTGCCGAGGGGACTGACGGGGCCGGATCGGGACGACGACCGACGCATCGTCAGCGGCATCATTCACATGCTGCAATCGGGTGCACGATGGCGTGATTGTCCACGTGAATACGGCCCTTACACGACGATCTACAATCGCTTCAATCGCTGGGCCAAGCGAGGACGATGGTGCGCAATCTTCGAAGCGCTGGCCAAGCCTGGCGAAGACGGCGTCGTACTGTCGCTCGACTCGACCTCGATTAAAGCTCACCGGTGTGCCTCCGGCGGAAAAGGGGGGAGCACAATCAAGCAATCGGCCGCTCGCGCGGAGGCCGCACGACAAAAATCCATGCGCTGAGCGATCCGCTCTGCCGGCCGGTCGTCCTGCATCTGACTCCAGGCCAGGATGCCGATATCGCTGCGGCTCCCGATGTCCTGGCGCTCGCGCCACCCATGAGCGTGCTCCTCGCCGACAAAGGGTATGATGGCGACAAGCTTCGCGGCGCAATCATTCGTCGTGGCGCCAAGCCCGTAATCCCCAATAAATCTA